>JAFTEK010000325.1 GCA_017453705.1 Treponema sp. | reverse complement strand
CTGGGCTAGCGAGTGAACTGTGCGTCCAAACTTTAGGTCTCCGCAGAAGCAAACCGTGTGGTTCTCGAATCCTCCGCGCAGCATCCTTATGGTCATCAGGTCGGTCAGTGTCTGAGTCGGGTGGTAGTGGCCGCCGTCACCTGCATTTATTATAGGAACAGGACTGTACTTGGAAGCCAGGAGGGCAGCACCTTCCTTAGGGCTTCGCATTGCTATCACGTCAACGTATGAGCTTACAACTCGTATCGTGTCCGCCAGTGTTTCTCCTTTTGTCGCAGAAGTGTAGCTCGCATCAGCAAAGCCTTCTACTGTACCGCCCAGGTGAAGCATGGCGGCCTCAAAAGACAGGCGGGTTCTGGTGCTTGGCTCAAAAAAAAGTGTCGCTAGGATTTTCCCGCGGCACACGTCTTGAAAAGAGACAGGATCAACAATGATTTTTTCTGCAAGGGAGCATATTTCTTCAATCTCCCCAACGCTCAGGTCGCTAGGCTCAATGACGTGCCTTCCTTTTAGCATCCGTACACCCCCGGTGGTTTTGTTCTATGAATACTGTTCTGGTTATTATACACGAAAGTTTTCTATTGGGCAAGCATGGAAGCAATGGAAAGAGAGAGCATGACAAGGCCTGTGATAACGAAGTCCAATGCATGCAGGGATTTCCCCTTTTCCCGTTTGGCTCTTCTTTCTTCCCTTTTGGCCCTAGTATAGTCAAAGTAGCTTTTGTGCTCGCTGTCCCTGCGGGTAAAGCGGGCGGCCAAAAAAGTTGCCCCATATGCAAGAGTATCAAATCCGCCCCAGGAGCTTACGAGAGAAAGAATACCAATGGAGGCGAACAGGGCTGCGGACACAAAAAAACCGTCACTCCAGACCCTGGCTAGGGCAAGGCGTTCACCAGAGGATGCGTAGGAAGAACTTTCCCATCGCATAACCAAGAGGGCGACTAGGAAGGCGGATAGCATCAGGAGAAATTTTTTCCAGCCTGTTCCCCTCACTCGTCCCCCTCCAGTTCCCTGGTGTAGATGGCGGCCTCCTCCCTGTTGCACCATACAGAGTGTGTTGGGGTCAGCTGTCGCATGACAGGCTTTTCCTTGGTGTAGTCGTGTGCCTGCTCAGGCTGATATGTCAGCCTGCTGCGCTTGCGCTCGTAATGTGGGTCGGGCAGGGGAACGGCGGAAAGAAGCGAGCGTGTGTATGGATGCAGGGGGTGGGCAAAAAGTTCATCGGCTGGAGCCAGCTCTACGATTTTACCGGCGTACATTACAGCGATGCGGTCACAGAAGTATTTTACCACTGAAAGGTCATGGGCAATGAACAAGACTGTCAGTCCCAAATCACGGCGAAGCTCGTTCAAGAGGTTTATCACCTGTGCTTTGATAGAAACATCCAGTGCGGAGATTGGCTCGTCTGCGATAATCAGCTGGGGATTCATTATTATAGCACGTGCAATTCCGATTCTCTGTCTCTGACCGCCAGAAAACTCGTGGGGATAACGGTCAGCATATTCACTCAAGAGGCCTACTCTGGTCAGAGCCTTGGCAACGGTCATGCCTATTTGCCTTTCATCCCTTACACCACGGATTCTAAGACCTTCGGCGATTATTTCCCTGATGGTCATGCGGGGGTCAAGAGATGAGACGGGATCCTGGTAAATCATTTGAATCTTTGTCTCAAACTTCCCCTTGTGGCGAAGTGCTTCTGCTTCCTTTATCTTGGTGAGGTTGCTGCTTACGGCCTTGTCAAGTTCTGCCTTGGAGATGCTGCCGTGCTTGTATTCCACCCTGGCCGCCTTTATTGCATTCCTGTAATCCAAGGTTCCGGCTCTTAGCAACTTGCCTTCAAAGCTGACGTTGCCTCCGCTGATGTCATACAAACCGATTATTGATCTTCCTGTTGTTGTTTTACCACAGCCAGACTCTCCAACCAAGCCAAACACCTCTCCCTTGTGGATGTCAAAGCTTATATCATCTACAGCACGGAAACGCCCTTTGTCAAAATAGGTCCTGAGGTGGCTGACCTGAAGGAGAGGTTGGTCGTTGTTTTTTACAATGTTGGGGTCTTCCATTGTTCCGATTTACCTATTATAAATCGGCACTGCCTGCAAGGTCAAGGGCATAAAAAAGGCGGAACTGCCAGTGCAGATCCGCCGCAATTTTTTCTTTGTATGGAGCCTTACACCGCCCTGCTTTCTCTGGCATTGAGTATGCCATTGTGGTAGGCATAGCTGTATAGGATTTCTGAGATGTCTCCAAGCGGCTTCTTTATGTTGAGTGGCTTGTCATATCCTACATCGTACATAAAGGACATGAGTTCTTTTGCCTCCTCATGGCTCCACAGCCTTGCGTTGTTTATGTCCACGTACAGGCATTTCTCTGACGAGGCTATTGCCTTTATATGGCGGTTCATCTCATCAAAAATTCCACGGTTGGAAGCATCGACGTTTGAAACCAAGGCTATGCGGCTGTTACCGCAGCTGGCTTTGACTGAAGAAATCAAATCAATATACTTGATGTCAAATTCTGCGGAACTCTTTTTGAACAAATCCAAGTCTTCTGCACCGATATGGATTATGACAGACTCAGGGCTCATCGGCACAACCTTATCCTGGAAGGTCTTTTTTGCATCCTTGAGGGAGAGGTTGTAGCTGCTCCTGTTGTACATCGGGAAGTTAAACCCATAGCTCTCGGCTATCTCGGCTACTGGAATATCCCTGTCGGCATTTCCACCGAAGAGAATCACTGAATCACTTGTGGTTTTGTTTCCTACCATAATTGTTATCCCCCTATCTAAGGAGCGGTTCCTAAAGAAAACCGCTAAATTTACTAAAACTATTATAAGATTTATGAAGTACACCCCTAGCACGTAATTCTTCTGCCCATTGATGTACTTTGCAAGAATGCCAGCAACATATCCTGTTATTATCAGCAAGATAAATGCTAAGCTCGTACCTTTCGTGGATCTGGCCTTGTATGCCTTTATGACATTCAAAGGCCATGAACAACCAAAGCAAACGAGCATAACAGCCTCAAATATTGAACCCATAACTTTTTCCTCCGAACCACAGGGCATTGTTTTTTACGTTCCTGCGTTCTCATTTCTTATGATTCCAATCCTATCGCTAGAGAGAAAAAATGGCAATTTTTTTGAAAGATAAAAAACAAAATTGTCACTTTCATCCTGCTTTTTTAACTTTAAAAAGCTTTTAGAAAATTGCAAATCCACGAAAAACTGATATAGTAGAATATGTGAGCAATACGAAAGATACAAAGAGAGGTTCTCTTAACAGCATAAGAAGGGAAATCCAGAGAACCCACCTGATTCTTATAGTGGTTATAACAATTTTACTTAGTGTGGGCGGGGCCATGATAAATATCAATGCCAATGCCCAGGCACTGGATCAGAGTCTTTTAAACACAGCGGACCTTATTTCCAGGATTTATTCCTTTAACAAGGGGATGCCCAGGGAGCAGCTGAAAAGTTATTTCAACTCGATATGCAGGGAACTGCCGGACATAGATGTTATTTCTATAGTAGATTCCCACAATATCAGGGTTTATCATACAAACAACGCCCTTATCGGAATGTATTACGAAGGGGCTGTACCGAATTTCCCTCGAAAATCCATGGACACTCACAGCGTCTTTCATGCCGTGGACGAGACTGGTCCTTCAGGTCCCCAGAGGCGCAGTTATTCCCCGATATACGATGAGAATGGGGAATACACAGGCTTTATAATGACGATAATCCTCAAGACATCCATCCGTTCCGTGACGGCAAAGACGGTCATGCTTTTTATAGCTGTTACCATAGCCGCAATCCTTATAGAGATTTTCATTTCTACGACGTTTTCACGCAGGATAAAACAAAAACTCCTTGGATATGAGCCTGACACATTCTCCGCCATGTTCACGGTGAGGGACAACATACTGGAGTCCATTCAGGACGGAATCATGGCAGTTGACGCGGATAGAAACATACAGTTCATAAACAAAACCGCAAAAAAAATACTCGGCTACAGCGAGGATGAAATTGCCCAGCTGAATGACAGGCTGTCCGCGCAAAAATTTATTGTAGATGCAATGAGTTCTGGCGAGAGCGTCTTGGGGATGAGGGAAAAGACAGACGATGGGACGGAGCTTTTGATAGACTGTATTCCTGTCAAGCAGGAAGACGGCAGGATAAACGGAGTTGTCACAATACTGCATGACCGCACGGAATATACAAAGCTGATGGAAGATTTGTCAGGGACCAAGTATCTGGTTGACTCAATGAGAGCCAACAACCATGACTTTACTAACAAGCTGCATGTCATACTGGGGCTGATACAGATCGGGGAATATGACAAGGCTGTTTCTTATATCGAGAATATATCCATTATACAGAGGGAGACTTTGAGCCGTGTTATGCACTCAGTGGATAATCCTTCCTTTGCGGCCCTCTTGATTGGAAAGATAGCCCGCGCCTCTGAGTGCAACGTCAGATTCATTCTCAAAGATGGGATACGATTTAAGAGTTCGGACGTGCAGCTTCCATCTGAGGCTTTGGTAACAATAGTCGGAAACCTCATAGATAATGCCCTTGATGCGATGAACATGCAGCTGACGCTTGATGGTGATTTTTCTTCAATGATCAGGGAGCTTACGTTTGGCGTGTTTTCCAAGCCTGGTGAGCTTTTGATAAGCGTCAGGGATCGGGGATGTGGGATTCCCGATGATATAAAGGAAAAAATCTTTGACAACGGATTTTCCACCAAAGGAAAGGGAAGGGGCGTAGGTCTATATCATACGAGGCAGCTTATAGAAAGCCTGGGCGGAAGCATATCCTTTGAATCCCAGACTGGTGTAGGAACATGTTTTATGGTAGACTTTAGGCAGTTGGGATTTCCTAAAAAAACACAAGAGGATGTGTGATGTCCTATAAAGTTTTAATCGTGGAAGATGACCCTATGGTCGCGATGATAAACGAGCAGTATGTCTGTAAAAACAAGCAGTTCAGCGTCTGTACTATCTGCCGTAACGGACAAGAAGCCTTGGATTATCTTGAAGACAATAAGGCGGATCTCATAATCCTTGATGTATATATGCCAATCTTGGACGGCGTGGAAACCTTAAAGCAGCTAAGACAGCACAAGTGCTCGGCTGATGTAATAATGGTTACGGCGGCCAACGACAGTAAGACACTGGAAGATACCATGCACCTGGGGGTTATAGACTACCTGATAAAACCGTTCGCCTATGAGCGGTTCCAAGTCGCCCTTGAGAAATTCGAAGCCAAAAAGATTGCCTTAAAGTCAGTTTCAGTGCTCGATCAGAGCAGCGTGGACAGCATTATAAACAACGGACGGGGACATGGAGGACAGGGAAGCGGCGCGGAACCCGGCAAAGACTACCCTAAAGGCATCCAGGAAAAGACGCTTCTTCATATCCTGTCCTACCTAAAAGAGCAGGATAGCTGGCTGAATGGGGATGTTATTGCCGAGAACGTCGGTCTTTCTGCAGTCACGGTTCGCCACTACATGAATTACATTGTCAACACCGGCAAGGCTTCCGAGAGCATCAACTACGAAACCGGTGGCCGCCCCTGCGTCCTATACAGATACAACGGACAAGAAAGAAGCTAAGGAAACATGAAAATCGGGCAGGCATAAAAAAAGCCGACGGTGTTAAACCATCGGCTTTCAGCCAGTCAAGACAAAGACTTAGTTGGAAGACTCGTTTGACTCAGCCGCAGGAGCGGCCTCCTCAGAAGCCTTCGCCTCATTGTCCTTTGCACGGGGCTTGCGGGCTGGGGCAGCCTTCTTGGTCTCCTCAGTCTCCTGAGCCTTGATGGAAATCTTGACCTCGGCGATATCTGATTCGTACAGGTGAACCTTGAAGGTGAAGTTTCCGACAGCCTTAAAGCTCAGGCC
Source organism: Treponema sp. (assembly GCA_017453705.1). Lineage (GTDB taxonomy): Bacteria > Spirochaetota > Spirochaetia > Treponematales > Treponemataceae > Treponema_D. The sequence goes on along the minus strand of JAFTEK010000325.1, from coordinate 4,911 downwards.
GGGAATTTCAATCCTCTTGCGCTCAATCTCATAGCCGTTCTTTTCAAACCAGTCCATGATGGTCTGGCTGGAAACAGAACCAAAGAGTTTGCCGTTGTTTCCAGCGGGCAGTGTCATCTCTATGGTCAGAGCCTCCAGCTTCTCCTTCATGCTGCGGCTGTTGTCGCGCTTGGCCTGCTTGCGGGCCTCAATCTCATCCTTCTTTCCGGCGAAGTAGGCCTCGGCCTCCGGGGTATCGGGAACTGCATATCCGCGGGGAAAGAGGTAGTTCCTGGCATATCCACGGGCAACATTCTTTATGTCACCCATCTCACCCAAGTGCTTTACATCATCATTAAGTATAACTTTCATATCAAGCTCCTATTGCTTTTGAAATTCTACCGCCAGAATGACCAGGAGTTGGCCAGCAGCGGTAGCTACACATCCTTAGTCGGCTACGTATGGCAGAAGGCAGATAGACCTAGCCCTCTTGATTGCACGGGCAAGCTCCCTCTGGTGCTTGGCACAAGTGCCGGTGATGCGGCGTGGGAGAATTTTACCGCGCTCGGTTGTAAAGCGGCGGAGAGCCTCAGCATCCTTGTAGTCTATCTTGGTCTTGTTGGCACAGAAACGGCAGACCCTCTTGTGGAAGAAGGCACGTCCCTTTGCACGTCCGCGTCCATCGTCATCACGTCCTGCATCCGCACCCTGGGTGACAGCTGCCTGGGCGTTCTCGTCCATCTTGCTATCTAGATTATTTGTCATTTCGTCTGACATGTAAAACTCCTGTTAAATTTGCTTGAATTTAGAACGGCACGTCTTCGGGGAATCCCCCGTTGTCGCCGCCATAACTGTCTGCCTGGGGAGACATGGGCTGGGGCGTGTAGGCAGACCTTGCCTGCCCACCAGACTGGTAGCCTGAGCCGGAGTAACCGCCACCTGCACCAGAATCGCTTCGTCCGCCTAAAAGCTGCACTGAAGATGCCATGATTTTTATCTTGGAACGGTTCTGGCCGCTCTCCTTGTCCTGCCATCTGTCCTGCTTCAGCGAACCCTGGATTCCAACCTGCTTGCCTTTTACCAGGTACTGCTTGAAGTTTTCCGCCGATTTGCTGATATAGGAAATATCGAAGAAGTTGGCTTCCTCGACCCACTGCTCTCCTTCCTTCTTGCTGCGGTTTACAGCGATGGAAAAAGCAAGCGCGGCCGTTCCGCTCGGCAGATAGCTGAGCTCCGCGTCCCTAGTGAGCCTTCCAACCAGAATTACGCTGTTTATATCAGATGCCATCGGGAATTCCCTTTGTTCGCTTAGGCTTCTTTCTCGTCCTTAAGGACGAAAAGATAGCGAAGAAGGTTTGCGTTCAGCTTGAACTGCCTGTCCATCTCGGAAATCTTTGCGGGGTTAGCCTTGATGTGCATAAGGACAAAGCGTCCACGGCGCAGTTTTTTGATTTCATAGGTGAGATCGCGGTCGCCAAATGGCTCTTCCTTCTCAATCTCAACTCCAAACGTGGCAAGGTCGGCCTTAAGCGTGTCCGAACCTGCCTTGAACTTGTCTTCCGCCTCCGGATAGACAGTCATGAGCTCATACTTTCTCATGGTACAATCTCCTTTTGGTCTTGAATTGGGAGCGGTCTAGCCCGCTCCAAGGGGTATAAAATCATAACAAATCTTTCCCCCATAGTCAATAGTGCTATTCGGAAGCACACGGACGGCCATGCGATTGCTTTTTCATGTGGACGTGATATAATTGATATATACTGCTTTTATTGCCGTGATTTTTGTGGCTTTCAGGTGATTTATGAACGAATACTCAAATTCCGAGCATCTCCGCCCCGTCGTATACGTGGATCCGGAGAAATGCTGTAACTGTCATAGGTGTATAAGCGTCTGCCCCGTCAAGATGTGCAACAACGGATCCGGCAACCATGTCTCCGTCAACCACGACCTGTGCATAGGCTGTGGTACCTGCATAGATGCCTGCGTCCACGGGGCCAGGACAGGCATTGACGACAGCGAGGCCTTTTTCCGCGACCTCAAGGCCGGTACGCCCATCGTGGCCATCGTCGCCCCCGCCGTCGCCGTCAACTTTGCCGGAAAGGATTTGGAGCTTAACGGCTGGCTCAAGTCCATAGGGGTCAAGGCCGTCTTTGACGTGGCCTTCGGCGCGGAGCTGACCACCAAGAGCTATGTCGAACAGATAAAGAAAGAAAACCCGACGATTATGATTTCCCAGCCCTGCCCCGCCCTGGTCAGCTTCATAGAGATTTACCGGCCCCAGCTGATACAGCACTTGGCAAAAGCGGACAGCCCCATGGCGCATACCGTTGAATGCATCCGCCACTTCTACCCCGCCTACAGGGACTGCAAGATTGCCGCGATATCGCCCTGCTTCGCCAAGCGGCGCGAGTTCGACGAGAACGGCAGGGGCGACTACAACGTGACTATGAAAAGCCTGGACTGCTACTTCAAAGAGCATGGCATAGACCTGTCCAGTTTCCCCAAGGTCCACTATGACAACCCCCTCGCCGAACGGGCCGTCCTCTATTCCACCCCCGGCGGCCTCATGCGGACGGCGGAAAGGTTCATACCCGGCATCTCCTCCCAGACCCGCAAGATTGAGGGCCAGCCCGCCGTATTCGAATACCTTTCCGGCCTTGACCGCTCGCTCAACTCCGGTGTCAAACCCTACTACCGGCTGGTGGACTGCCTGAACTGCGAGAAGGGCTGCAACCGGGGCGGCGGTACGACGAACAACAGCATGCCCTTGGACGGGCTGGAAGAGCTGGTCGAACGGCGCGCCTACGACAGGCAGGAGCAGTGGAAGACCGCTGGCTACAAGAAGAGCAAGTCTGCGCTCAAGAAGCTGGAAAAGACCGTGGACGAATACTGGAAGAGCGGCATATACGAGCGCAAGTACAACGACCGCAGCGCGGCGACGCGGAAGTTCATCAAGACTCCGACCCAGGAAGAGCTGCAGCAGATTTTTATCAGCATGGAAAAACGCAGCAAGTCCGACCTCTACGACTGCGGGGCCTGCGGCTACACCGGCTGCGAGCAGATGGCGGTCGCCATATTCAACGGCTTGAACCGTCGGGAAAACTGCCACCACTACGTCCTGTACCTTGCCAACAAAGACCACGAGAAGAAGATACATGAGGCCGTCAACAGCATAACTGACGAGAGCGTCAAGCTGCTTGAGGGCACCCGTGCTGGCGTGGAGAGCCTGAACAACGTGACCGGCAGGATGGCCAAGGATGTTGCCGCCTCGTCCTCCGCAATCGAGGAGATGGTCAGCAATATCAGCTCCATAAACAGCATCGTGGACAAGAACTTCCAGATAGTGAGCGAGCTTGAGGAGGCGACCCAGGACGGCAGGCTCAAGCTGTCCGAGGTTGACAAGCTGGTCGGCGCGATAGAAAAGGAATCCTCGTCCCTCATGGAGATGAGCGGAGCCATCCAGAAGATAGCGAGCCAGACCAACCTGCTGGCCATGAACGCCGCCATCGAAGCCGCACATGCGGGAGACTTCGGCGCGGGCTTCTCCGTCGTCGCGGACGAAATCCGCAACCTTGCCGAAGATTCAGGCAGCGAGGCCAAGAAGATAAGCGATGTCCTCAAGAAGATAAAGGGCATGGTGGACGGGGCTTACAGCAAGTCCAATGAGGCCAACAGCGAGTTCGAGAACGTCGTCAGCTTGATGGAGAACGTCAAGGCTCACGAGCTGGAGGTCAAAAGCTCCATGGAGGAGCAGAGCGAGGGCAACAAGCAGCTGCTCAGGAGCCTTGAGCAGATGAAGGAGGGAACCCGCGCCGTTGAGGATGCTGCCGCCAACCTGAGCAACAACACCAGGAACGTCATAAAGGCCGTGGAGAGCATTGGTCAGGGAAGGTAGACGGCCTTGTCTGGTCATGCTATCATAATCCGCATAAGGAGCTAGGGTTAATTTGGACAGCAATCTCAAGGATAGGCTGGCATATCTTGCGGATAAGTACGAGAGGCCTGACTTTCTGTCACGTGACCCTTCCTGCTTTATGCACCGCTATCAGCATAGGGAAGATCAGGAGATAGTCGCTTTTATCGCTTCTTCCCTGGCTTTTGGCAGGCGTGAGCAAATTCTTTCACATGTGGAGACAATTCTGGATTTTGCGGGGAAAAGCCCCTCTGACTGGATTGTCTCCGGACTATGGGACTGCCATTTCCCTGATTCTCCGGCCTCCTTTTACCGAACTTACAGTTACGCGGCAGTCAGATCCCTCTTTGCTACATTGCAGAAAATCATGCAGGAAAAGAGCCTTGGGGATTATTTCAAGGAAAAGTGGCTGGAAGAACAGGAGGGGGAGACAGGACAAAAAGAAGAGTGCCGCCACCTGTGCCAGCTTATCTCCCGCTTTTTCCCGGCTGAATGTAGCCTTATTCCGCACTCGGCAGACTGTGCCTTTAAGAAAATCAATATGTTCTTGCGTTGGATGGTCAGGGATTCTTCCCCCGTGGACTTGGGCTTGTGGTCGTCCTGGTACAGCAAGGCAGACCTGCTTGTACCCCTTGATACCCATGTGATGCAGGAATCGACCCGCCTGGGGCTGCTGTCACCGTCTGCGTCTGGCAAAGTGAGGGCGGCCACGTTAAAGTGTGCCTTTGAGCTGACTGAGAAAATGGCCGAAATATTCCCCGGAGACCCCTCAAGAGGGGATTATGCCCTTTTTGGCCTGGGGGTTGACGGCTAAAACCTCCGCTTGCACGTTTTAATTTAAACCCTCTTTAGCTCCACCTGCTTGACTTCCCAGCGGTCTTGGGAGTGAGCTATGCTAAGCCATGCGTAATAGCCGTCGGCAAGGGAGCCTGGGTTGATGACGGTGGTGTCTCCGATTTTGTCGTATCCGATGCTCTCATGGATGTGGCCTGTTACTACCGCGAGTGGCTTGTAATCCT
>JAFTEK010000324.1 GCA_017453705.1 Treponema sp. | reverse complement strand
ATAGCCATAGAAGGAGAGGACGTGGAGCTTTAATGAGCCGGAAAACCGAGCCTGCAAAGAAGAAAAGGCATCCATTCCTTGTTTTCTTACTCGTCCTGCTCGTCCTTGTCCTTTTGGCAGGGCTTGCAGGTGTTTTTGCGCTCCGTTACGCCCTCAGCCCTGTCTCGAAGGACAAAGAGTCAGCGACGGCCTGTGAGCTTCATGTACCCAACGGCATGACAGTGATGGAGGTGGCGGCAAAGCTGGAGGATGAGGGAATAATCAGATCCCGCTACTTTCTATATGCCGCAGCACGCTACCGGATTTTCAACCGGGAAAAGCCCTTCAGCCTGAAGAGCGGGGCATACAAGCTGGATTCCTCCATGAATCTCGAAGATATTTATGACCTGCTTCAGACAGGCTCTCCTGAAAACATCAAGGTATCAGTTCCTGAGGGGCTGACCATAACAAAGACTGCCGCCATTGTAAGCGCGGCAGGCCTCTGCTCCGAGCAGGACTTTATCGATGCCTGCCACTCACAGGAAATCATAGGCGGATATGGGATTGCCTCAAGCAGCCTGGAAGGATACCTGTTCCCGGACACATACTTTTTTACTGACGGAATGGAAGTCCGGGATATCATCGGAAAATTCGTTGACAACTTCTATGAGAAGATAGGGGACATACCTGCCCTGAGCTCCCTGTCCCCAGAGAAACTGAACGAGAGGGTTGTACTTGCGTCCATAGTGGAGAGGGAATACCAGCTTGCTGACGAAGCCCCTTTGATTGCAAGTGTTTTTCAGAACAGGATAGACGGGAATATAGGCCTGTATTCATGTGCCACAATAGAATATATACTGACCGAAATAGAAGGAAAACCACACCCGGAGCGGATAACCTACGAGGATCTCAAGATAGACAGCCCGTACAATACATACAGATGGGCTGCCTTGCCCCCGACGCCCATATCCAACCCCGGCGTGGTTGCGCTCAGGGCCGCTGCGGATCCTCCTAAGACTGACTATTACTACTTTGTCCTCACGGATCCGTCCAGGGGCAGCCACACATTCAGCCGTGATTTCAAGGGGCACATCAAGGCGGAGAACTTGTACACTAAACCGGCAGGACGATAATGCCCCTGATCAGCAAGAAGTCAATCGATGAGGTCACTAGCCGGGCGGACATCGTGTCCGTTGTAGGGGAATACCTTCCCCTGACCCAGCGCGGCTCCGCATGGTGGGGCTGCTGCCCCTTCCACAACGAAAAGACCCCTTCTTTCACAGTTAACGAGGACAAAAAGCTTTACTATTGTTTTGGCTGTCACAAGGGCGGGAACGTCATAAAGTTCGTCCAGGAGATGGAAAAGCTGGACTTCGCGGCGGCTGTAGAGCTTCTCGCCAAGAAAGCAGGCGTCAGGCTGGAGTATGAGGATGGCGGGTCGCTGGCGCATAAGGATGATTCCGGGCGAAAACTCAAGGAAGAGTACATTGAGCTGTACACAAGGGTGTCAACTTCCTTCCATTATATGCTGATGGAGACAGAGGCCGGCAGGTTTGCCCTGGACTATATAAAAAGCCGGGGTTTGACTTCTGAGACAATAGAGAAATTCAAGCTCGGCTACAGCCCTTCGGACAGGAGATGGCTGTATGCTTTTCTCCGCAAAAAGAACTACAGCGAGGAATTCCTGGACGCATCCGGGCTTTTCAGCAAAAACTACAAGGGATATGCCTTCTTCGCCGACAGGCTGATGTTCCCCATATTCAACAGGAATGGCAGTGTTGTCGCGATGGGCGGGCGTTTTTTGAGGGGGGATGCTGAGAAGTCGCCCAAATACCTCAATTCCGGTGACTTGATTCAATATAAGAAAGGTGAGACCCTCTATGCCTTCAACTTTGCCAAGGATGAAATACGCAAAAACAAGAAGGTGATATTCTGCGAAGGTTACATGGACTGTATAGCCTATCACCAGTGCGGAATATTATATGCCGTCGCCCCGCTGGGGACGGCTCTTACCGATGAGCAGATAAAGATGGTCAAGCCTTTTGCGGGCACAATCCTGCTTTCGTTCGACAGTGACGGGGCGGGGCAGCAGGCAACCAGGCGGGCAATCCTGATGTGCAGGAGCAAGGATTTGGAAGTGCGCGTCATACAGCTCTCCGGAGGAAAAGATCCTGCGGAAATCATGTTGAAATTCGGTGCAAAAACCTTGACGGATGATGTGAATTCCGCTATATTAGATTGTGATTTTTTGCTCAATAGGCTTCGTGTTTTATATCCAAAGGGAAATCCTGAGGATAAGGCTCAAGCTTCCTTGGACTTTTTTGAGTATGTTGACTGCCTGCAGTCAAATGTGCGTAAAGAAGAGTGCCTGAAGCTGTTCAGCCAGACATTCGAGATTGAGTTGGAGGCACTTAGAAAGGATTACACTGACAGGAGCCGGCTTTCAAGACGCATGGTAAAAAAGGAGATGGGGCAGGACAGGGGAACTGCCGGTGCTCCGGTAGCTTTTTCCGCGGAAATACAGGCTGTTGCCACTGCTGTTTCAGATGATGGAAAGCTGTTCCGCATGATGCGGGATCAAGTGTCATCTGACGATCTTGAGGATCCCCAGGCTCGTGAGCTTTTCGTGATAATGGAGCAATGCTCTGCCAACGATAACTTTTCAGTGAATTCCATACTCAACAGGTGTGATGATGAGAACTTAAAGGATTTCATAGTTAATTCGATACGGCAATTTTCGGATTATGCCGAAGATTCTGTAAGGGATGCCACCAAACGCATAAAGCTTGGGTCGCTCAGGCGGAAGGAGATTGTTCTTCAGGAGCAGATTCAGACCTTGAGCAGGAGTTCTTTAGATGAAGACAGAAAAAAAGTAAGCCAGCTGCTAGAGGAGAAAATGGATGTTGCAAGGCAGATAAACCTGCTGAAGTGACACTTTTGCGTCTTTTAGGAGGAAACAAGGAACGTGGCAGAGGAAGTTAAAGTAAAAAAAAGCAGGAAATCAAAAAAAACTGAGAAGAAGTCTTCTAATGATGCTGGCAATGAAATGAGTTCCGTTGAGGCTCGTGCTGCGGAAGCTGCGGAGGACGAGCAGGATATAATGGATTCTGCTGACGAGTCTGAAGATGCCCTGGATGATAACGTCAAAAAACTGATAGAATATGCCAGGAATAAACTTCTCATATCCTGGGATGAAATAAACGAGATACTCAGCCCTGAATACGTAAACTCACCGAAGATGGACAATGTGCTGCAGCTTTTGCCCAAGTACAATATCCAGATTATGGATGAGTCAGATTCGCTCCTTGAGGAAGAGGAAGAAGAGGAGGCCGAGGAACTTGAGGATGATGCCGCTGTCGTCGAGGATGAGGTTGCTTTAGAGAACAAGGTTGACGACATAGGCAAGAGACGCTTTGTTGAAGGCAGCGACAAAGACAGCATAGATGATCCGATTCGTCTTTATCTGCGTGAGATTGGAAAGGAGAATCTGCTTACTGCGGAGCAGGAGGTCATTCTTTCCAAGGAGATGGAGGACGGGCAGAATATAATCAAGGATGTGATAAAGAACTCCGGCATAATGATTCCTGAATTCTTCCTTATCACGCAGAAAGCTTTTACCCGCATAGACCCAAAGGAGCCCGGGAAGGCCCGCAAAGAGATAAACGAGGAGATGGCAGAGAAGAGAAGGCTCAAAAGCTCCTATGGTTCCATACTCAAATCCGTGCTGCCGCAGATGAAGCAGTACAATGCCCTTAAGAAGCAGCTTAACGAAAATGACAAGAGCATGGACATCTTCCAGAATCCGCACCTGATAGAGCTGAGGGATCAGATAGGCCCTGAGCTGCAGAAAATCGACATACAGACGGAGGAGATAGATCGCTTTAGCAACAAGTTCCTTGAGGCCACTGAGAGAATAGATGTGTACCAGAGGCAGCAGGAAAAAATGATGAAGGAGCTTCGCATAAGCGAAGGGGCAGGTTTGCGTTCCATCGGAAAAAGGCTGGCCGTCCACTCTGAGAGCGTCAGGCTTGAGCAGGAGCTGGGCATGGAGGCCGACAAGATTCGCGAGATATACACCCAGATTCAGAAAATCGACAGGCGGCTTCATAAGATAGAGTGCGATTTCGAGAACAGTGTTTCCGAGATAATCGGCAAGACTAAAGAGATAAAGCGTGGCAGGGCGATGATGGAAAAGGCGAAGAACCGCCTTATTAACGCCAACCTTCGTCTGGTTGTCTCAATCGCGAAGAAGTATACCAACCGAGGCTTGCAGCTCTTTGACCTGATACAGGAAGGTAACATAGGCCTCATAAAAGCTGTTGAAAAGTTTGAGTATCGGAAAGGCTACAAGTTCTCGACTTATGCCACATGGTGGATCAGGCAGGCGATAACCCGCTCCATATCGGACCAGGCCCGTACAATCCGTGTTCCTGTCCACATGATAGAGCAGATAAACAAGGTCGTCCGGGAGAGCAGGCAGCTTGTCCAAAAGCTTGGAAGGGAACCTACTGATGAGGAAATTGCAACCCAGCTCTCATGGCCGGTAAGCCGCGTAAAGCAGGTAAAAAGCGTAGCCCGAGAGCCTATTTCCCTTGAGACTCCGATAGGAGAGGAGGAGGACAGCTCCCTGGGGGACTTCATAGAAGATAAGGAAGTCGAGAATCCTGCGACCCAGACCGCATACAAGCTTCTTCAGGAGCAGCTGAGCAAGGTGCTGGATACCCTGCCTGGCAGGGAGCAGGAAGTCTTGAAGATGCGCTTTGGTCTGGAGGATGGCTATTCGCTTACGCTGGAGGAAGTCGGCCTGTACTTCAATGTGACCAGGGAGAGAATCCGGCAGATAGAGGCGAAGGCTCTGCGACGGCTTCGTCACCCGCGTCGGGCATCCGGGCTAAGGGACTACATCGACACGTGATACTAGACATAAGAAAAAAAAAATGCTATAGTGCTATACTATAGCATTTTGAGGGGTCATGTCACAATGAGAATGTCTGATGAAATACGCTCCAAGCTGGAAACGCTTCAGGGAGTGCTCGTAGATAAATACAAAATAGAATCAAACATACAGGAACTTCCAAAAGCATTAGAAGTCAGCACCGAGACTCTTGAGCATTACAAGAAAGATTATATAGAGAAGAATGCTGAGTACGAGGCGGAGAAGGCAAAGGTTTCCGCCCTCCGGCTGGAGCTTGATGATGCCGTCCGTTCCAGGGAGATGGGTGAAAAGAACATGGACGACATAAAAACCCACCGTGAATACGAGATTCTTGACAAGCAGATAAGCGAGGCACAGGAAAGGGAAGAGAGTATCCGCAAGGATTTGCAGCAAGAGGAGCGTAAGCTTGAGGAACTCAAGGATAACCTCTTGGGGGATGAGGAGATTATCAAGGCCCAGGAATCGGACGTTGAGGAAATCAAGGCGAAAAATGATGCCAACATGGAGAAATACCGCAACGAGTTGGCAGAGCTTGAATCCAAGGAAAAAGAAGCTTCCGAGGGGATTGACGAGGAGATATTCTACAAGTTCCAGAGGATAATCAGGCGCAACCAAAAGGGAATCGTTGCTGTCAAGGGAAATGTCTGCGAAGGATGCCACATGATTTTGCCTTATCAGTTTGCAACCGAGGTCAGGCGTGGTGACAACATTCTTTTTTGTCCATATTGTAGTCGGGTCATCTATTACCAGGAGCTTCAAGGGGAGGAAGAAAAGATTTACTCAGCAGAGGACACAGGAAGCCTTCTCGGAATGGGTGATGATGATGAGTTTGCTGACGAGGACGAGGAAGGACT
>JAFTEK010000323.1 GCA_017453705.1 Treponema sp. | reverse complement strand
TTCACCCTGGAAAAACTGCTCATAATGGTCAATGGCTTTCTGGACAACATCGGGCTTACGACAGGCCGCCCCCTTATTTCAGAAGCCCTTGTCAGGAATTTGGTGTGTTTTACCCTCACCGGTTCCATGCTGCTTTCCATGCGATACATACTAAAAAAAGAAAGCTTCTCGTTTGCCCAGAAAATTCCCTCGGTGTTCTTTGCCATCGCCCTGCTTTTTTTTGCCGCAGTCACAAGCTTTGCCTCGATGGGGGTGAGCGGGGGCTATATCCTGCCCATCATGCCCTTTCTCTTTATAGTCATATTGCAGGCATTGCAGGATATCCGCAAGAGCAAGTTTGTCAAGTTCATTCTCGCATCATTCTTCATCGTTTTTACAGCCTGCGGAACTGCCAGCTATAACTTTTACAAAACTGATCTGAATGCGGACAGGAGGCTCATAGTCAAGGCAGCCTTGGAGCAGGATATCCATGCAGGATACGCATCTTACTGGAACGCTGACGTTATGATGGAACTATCCGATGGTAAAATCGACATGTACAGCTGGACGGACACCCTCTTTACCAAGCCGGGGCAGGATTTGGATAACGTGGATGACATATACCCCTGGCTTCAGGAGGTACGGCACTCAACGGAGAGGCCGTCGGGCAAGGTATTCTGTGCTTTTGAAAACGGCGAGATGGGACGGCCGCTGCCTGTCCGCTTGGTTCGCTCAGGAGCAAAAGTCCTGTACCAGTCTGACCGCTACACTGCCTTCATGTTCGACTCCTATGAGGAGCTAAAAAAACAGGCTGCCAAGTAGACAGCCGAGCCAGTTGCTAAAGAGTCGCTTACTTTGCACTGGCCCAACCTTATCTTATAGCCTAGAACATCGTGAAGTTGCCAAAGAAGCCGGATGCGGAGGCTTGTTCCCCGGCGGCCTTCAGGTGGTCAACGCTACCCAGTTGCTGTACGCGGAAGATGACCTCGCCGCCTATGCGCTCCTCCGCGCCAAGCACCGTGACTGACGTGGGTGCGACAAAGAACCCCTGCCATAGCTGGAGAGGGCTGCACCCCACAAGGTGTGATATTATCGCGAACATGGATCCAAGGTGACAGACAAAAACGAGGTTTCTTTCGTACAAATCCTTTTGGAAAGGCTTTAGGTGGTCAGCAAAGCCTCCATCATCATAGTCCGAGTGAGGCAAGCAATTATAAATAGCTTTGTCATAATCCAGCCTGTTGTAGTCATACTGTGACATCAGGGCATCAAACGACGAACATACATCCTTGTAGTGTTTTCCTATTTTTGCCTTGTGCGCCCAACTTAAGCTTTCCCACGCATGGCGGTCAAATGCTTTCTTTTCACCAAAGTATTCCCTGGGCAGCCAGTCCCAGCAGCAACGCGGGGCTTTTGTCTTGGGGTGCTTTACCCTGTAATCAAACTCATGCAGCCAGTCCATTGTCTGAGCTTGTCTTCCCGTCTTGAGCAGCGCGGGCTTTATAGTCTCCTGCGCCCGGCCATAAGGGGATACGTAAAAGTCCGTCACGTTCCACTTGGCAATGCGGCCTGCCAAAAGCTCTGCTTCCCGCTTTCCTTTTTCCGTAAGGCTGTCGTGCTCGTAATCCGGATCTCCGTGCCGTATGAATATCAGGTGCATGTCTTTACCTCCACTGTGGTCTTGCCCTTGCTCACGTTGAATACTTCTTTTTGGAATTCCTCGCCCTCTTTTGCAACTATCTGCCCGCTGACATCGACGGAGGACGTGTAGCCTTCTTGAAGTCCGCTTATGTGATACCTGGGGTATATGTGCTTTATCAGCTTGTATGTGGCATAATCAGTGCTAAGGGAAAAACTGTTTTTTTCCACATATTCCTCTGCCTTTGCGATTGCCAGAACTTGCTTGGCCGCATCCTGATAGGCTTTTACCAGACCTCCTGTACCCAGCAGGGTTCCCCCGAAATATCGTGTCACAGTCAGTATTATGTTGGTTATCCCGCTCCCCTTTAGGACTTCAAAGACAGGACGGCCGGCCGTTCCAGACGGCTCCCCGTCATCGCTAAGCCCGCTGACTTCTGCCTTTGTTCCTGCAAAGAAGGCATGTACAACGTGCCGTGCGTCGGCATACTTTTCTTTTTGCTCGGAGAGTTTTGCCCGTGCCTCCTCAGCCGTTTTGATTGGAAAAGCCTCGGCGATAAAGCGGGAGTTCTTGACCTTGCTTTCGGCCGTGCAGTATTCCAAGAGAACTTTCATTCGCCCACATCTCCTTGTGAGCCGCCACTGTCACTGTTACCACTACAAGAGCCCGCATCAATGCAATCAGGCATGGCCTCCGGGCCAGTAGTCATGGTCTCTTGGCCGCCATGCGGATGCAGTATGCCTGCCTCACTGAAAAAATAAATGCAGATTGCCATGTGACCCCTGGTCATTACCCGGTATTCTGCCAGAACCCCCATAAAGCTCGCGATAGTGGACAGCAGCTGCAAGTACATGGAGACTCCCTCTCCCTTGGGCATTATCAGGAGCATGAGCTGAATGACTATGACCATTGCAAGATCCCTGCCGCACGAGTATATGACAAATCCTACAAAATGAAAAATTTGACCTGAAAGCAGCCGCCAGCTTACAGTAAAGGACTCAAGCACACCTGTTTCTTGTTTGGTAAGGAGTACCAGGTATGTAAAGCTAAAAGGCAGGGTGAGTATGACGAGAAGAACAACCAGAAGACCCACCGCAGCAAG
>JAFTEK010000322.1 GCA_017453705.1 Treponema sp. | reverse complement strand
TCCGCCGTCAATGAGAGCCTGTACCGCCTCCTCATCACTGGCATCATCGCTCACAAGCCCCAGGTAGCTGGCCGCAAGATAACTCGCCTGCCCATAGCTGATTGTCTCCGAGTTCAATATATCTGCAACCCTGTCCGCCGACTGTGCCCATGAGCACATACCAAGGGCACAGAGAAGACTGACCAACAAAAAACGCCTCATACCAGCTCTCTCACTTTTCCTAATCCCACACCGTTAGTTATTCTAGCAAATACCACAATAAAATGCAAGGTTATCTGTAAGAAAAATAATCCCTTTAAACTAATCGCCTTATGGAATATAATGGAAGAAATTGGGGCAAAAGTACAATCCGGTTGAGGAGTTTGTTTTGGAAAAGAAAGTCAAGAAGGAAAAGAAGGGCAACGGCGAGATGGAAAGCGCGATTTCCGGTAAGAAGGGCTTTTTCAAAAAGAGGATGGATCTCTTGGTTCCCTTTATCGTTGTGCTGCTGTGCGGTGCCCTTGCATTCTGGGGCGTGTTTGAGGGGATGGAGTTCCGCGTGTACGATATGGAGCTTCGTGCCGGCCGGTCTGTGGACAAGTCCGATGAGATACTGCTGATAGACATTGATGATATTTCTATAGACGATGTTGGAGTCTGGCCTTGGAGCCGCGACATAGTGGCTGACATCCTCATAAGAATGAAGGAATTTGGGGCGAGTGACATAGTATTCGATATTGAGTACCTGCAAAAGTCCGCCAGGGCTCTTGTGTCCAACGCTGACAGCCTGGTTGACGAGTCCATAGAGAGCGCAAGGCAGACTCTGGGCTCATTGATGGGGCAGTTTGCTGATGCCGCCTCCTCCGGGATGTATTCAGCCGCTGAGCTTGCCGAGATTTCAGGTCAGATGGGCGACTATGTTGAGGCTTCCCTTGGCGGAATCAGGGAGGCCGCCTCTTCTATTTCACGGGATAACGATGAGTACCTGGCGCGCGCCTTGCAGTTCTTCGGAAACTCATGGATGACTGTTAATGCCGGAATGTCTTATGATCTGGACACTCCTGAGTCCCTGCCTGAGTCAGAGATGAACGATGAGTATTTTCAGTTCATCAATGCGCGTGACTGGGCTGCCAGCCACTTTTTGCTAACTGATTTTGACGACCCTGACGGCTTTACGGAGCAGGGCAACGCGGCTTCCATGAAGGAGCAGGAGTCCTACAGGGGCTTCTACCCTGCGCGTTACACCTTTCTGCGTTCTGCCAAGGGAGCGGGGGCAACCAACGTTATTGTTGACAGTGACGGAAGCCGCCGCCGCATAGAGCTGTTCCATCATCTGGATCCCGCCAAGAAGTTCTTCTGGAGTAAAGAGGGGAATGTCTGGCAGCCGCGTGAGGCTGACAAGGATTACTACATATGCCAGCTTGCCTTGCGGCCGCTTCTTGCCTACTTGGGCGTTGAGTCCGTGGAGCGCAAGAAGTCCTCCTGTATCCTGCATGGAGCCAAGCTCCCCTCCCAGGACAAAAAGGTGGACATCCGCATTCCCCTTGACTCCAAGGGGCGTATGCTCATCAACTGGTCACACGATTTATATGAAAAGTCCTTCAAGGAGCACGTTTCTGCCGCATTCGTCTATGAGCTGGACAGGGCGGAAGAGCGGATTTACCAGAACCTCAGCAACGTGACGAGAATCCGCATATCGGATGAGGAAGGCTGGGATCTTCCATATTATACGGCTGCCTGCGAGATTCTGGAAGAGTACAGGCAGATAGGCGAGATGAAATCGGCGCTGCTGCTCAAGTGCCAGGGCTATGATGATAGCGGTCTTGCGATAGGCGGCGGCATCTCGGACGAGGAATATGGCGACTACTTTGCGCTCAGGCAAGACTTCTACGGCAAAATCGGCCAGTATGTCGAGGCTGGGTTCAAGGACGACGTCCTTGGGCGGCTTGCCGCCCTGGACGACGGCAGCAACTCTGACGACATCGCCTTGTATTCGGACGGTATGGCATCCGCATTCGACGGGCTTGAGACTGACTACAATACCTTCATGGGCTACTACGAGGGGCTTGTCGGCAAATTCAAGGATTCCTTCTGTTTTATAGGAAACACGGCGACATCCTCCACCGATTTGGGAGTCACGCCTTTTGAGAGACGCTACCCCAACCTGGGAACCCATGCCAACGTCATGAACACAATCTTGCAGAGGGACTTCATAACTCCGCTTCCTGTCTGGGTGGGGCTTGCGTTTGCCTTCCTGTGCGCCATGCTGGTCAGTATTTACGACAGGAACAAGAGCAACGGACGCAAGAACATCTACGGTCTCTTCTATATTATAATCCCCCTTGCCGTGATGCTGGCGCTTATGTATCTGTTCAGGATTTACATCCCGCTCTTTGTTCCGGCTCTCTTCCTGCTCATCACTTACATCACCCAGGCTGTAATCAATTTCATTGCCGTTTCCCGCGACCGTAACACCCTGCGCCGTGGATTTGACGCTTATGTTTCCCCGGAGGTCGTAAGCCAGATAGTCAAGGATCCCAGCCACCTGTCCTTGGGAGGCGCGAACAAGAACATCACCGCCCTCTTCTCTGACGTAAAGTCTTTCTCCGCCTTCACCGAGATGGTCAACAATGAGGAAGGCGAGGAAAACGGAGCTGTCCGCCTGGTCGAAATACTGAACGAGTACCTCGGTGCCTTGAGCGATGCGATAATGGACAACAAGGGGACGATAGACAAGTACGTTGGAGATGAGATAGTCTCCTTCTTTGGCGCCCCTCTTGACGATGAGTACAACGCCTTCAACGCCTGTGTCGCCGGAATCCGCATGAAGCAGGCGGAGGAAATCTACAACCTGCAGCACTACTACACTGACCACGACATCCCAGCCCCCCTGCTCTCTCGTGTGGGTCTGAATTCGGGCTACATGGTCGTAGGCAACATGGGCACGGTCAAAAAGCTCAACTACACGATAATGGGCAACAACGTCAACCTTGCCTCCCGCTTGGAGGGTACCAACAAGGCCTATAACTCTTGGATAATGTGCTCCGAGTCCACTTGGAATGCCGCTGACATGGGCGAAAAGAAGGGGCTTCTCGTGTCACGCTGCTTTGACTGTGTTCAGGTCATCAACGTCAAGAAGCCGGTGCAGCTCTATAATATCCTGGGGCTTAAGTCCGAGCTAGTCCCTGAGCAGGTGGAAGCCGCCCAGATTTTCAATGCGGGCATGAAGTATTACCTGAACGGGCGTGACACCCCGGACGAGCCTAAGGATCTCGCGGAGATTCACAAGGCTCTGAACCTGTTTGAGCAGGCAAAGGCATGTTTCCCTGACGACAGGTCATCGGACACTTTTATTGAGCGTTGCAAGGACTTGATAGCCAACGGCCTGCCCGATAAGTGGGACGGCGTGTACGTCATGAAGAGCAAGTAGCGGCTTTGCAATGACTTACCTGCTAAGAAAGCTTGTCATCTTGTTTTTGACCCTTTTTCTCGTATCACTGGCGGTCTTTATGGCTTTCCATGTGATACCGGGGGACAGCGCGATGCTCATACTGGGCACAGAGGCCAGCGATGAGAGCCTTGCCGCCCTCAGGCACCAGATGGGAACAGACAGGAGCCTTTTTGCCCAGTATCTTGGCTGGCTCGGCGGTATCTTTCGGGGCGATCTGGGAGTTTCGCTTAAATATTCAAGGAGCGTGGCAGACCTTCTTGCTAGCCGTGTGGTGCTTACATCGATTCTTGGCCTGATGTCCCTTGTGATGATATTTGTCATAGGCATCCCGCTGGGGCTTTTTGTGGGCAGGACAAAGAATCCTGTCGCGAGGGCTTTCGCGGAGGCTTTTTCCATCCTGGGAAT
Source organism: Treponema sp. (assembly GCA_017453705.1). Classification (GTDB taxonomy): domain Bacteria; phylum Spirochaetota; class Spirochaetia; order Treponematales; family Treponemataceae; genus Treponema_D. Next base: position 1,637 of record JAFTEK010000322.1, on the reverse strand, counting down.
TTCCCTGCCGGGCTTTTTTCTTTCGCTGCTGCTTATCTGGATTTTTGGTCTTTGGCTCAAGGTGTTCACGCCGGGAAGCTGTGCCAGCTTGGGCGAAGACCCGGCGGGCTTCTTTCGCTTTATGTTCTTTCCCGCGCTCGCCGTGGCACTGCCCCAGGTGGCAGTCCTTTCAAAATACCTGGCGGCTTCCGTATGGGAGGAAGAAGCTGCCCTGTATGTAAAGGCGGCCAGAAGCAGGGGCTGTTCTTCATTGCGTGTGCTGACCTGCCATATATTTAAGAATGCCATAGTTTCTGTAGTCCCCCTTCTGGGCATGATAGCCGGCAGCATTTTCTCCGGCTCCATCATCGTGGAGCAGGTCTTTGGCATATCGGGCATCGGCCGCCTGCTTATTTCCGCCGTGAGCTACAGGGACTTCCCTCTCGCCCAGTCCATAGTCCTGTACATTGCCGTCCTTGTTGTGCTTATAAACTTCCTTGTGGATCTTATAGTCCAGGCCATAGACCCCAGGATAAGGCTGGCCGGTAAAAAATAGGTTTGTTCCGAGAATCATTTTGGATACCGGCTAGTTTTAAAGACGATACCAGCTTGTTTTAAAGACGATACCAGCTTGTTTTAAAGACGATACCAGCTTGTTTTAAAGATGATACCAGCTAGTTTTAAAGACGATACCAGCTTGTTTTAAAAGCAATACCAGTAAGTTTTAAAGGCGGTACCGGTCGGTTCCAAAGTTGCACCGGCTGGTTTTAATTGAAGGCATCGTTTGCAATTAAAAAACGAGTCTGGCAAATCCGTCCGACAGCAGCTGGAAATCGATTTTGTCTGCAACCTCGGCTCCGAGCGTCTTTACGTACAGTCCTCATATTCTTTCCCCAATGAGGAAAAGCGTATTCAGGAGACCAGACCATTTTTGAAATGTGAAAGATGTCCGGGTGTAGATAGACGACAAAGGCTAACTGATTCGGCTTCGGACTTCGTATTTTTCCAGCAGGTTCTCCAGGTCCTTTAGCAGAAGCTGCTTGCCGTCTGGAGCTGTTTCTTCTGGAGACTTGTCTTTGTCCTTTCCTGTCACTAGATATTCCACGGAAACGTTGAGCGAGTTTGCTATTTTTACCGCGACATCGGCAGGAGGGCTGTGGTTTCACAGGGACATTGCTTTTTTCCATTTTTCAGGAATTGTATATTTCTTATCACCTTTCTCAACCGTATCAGGCATTATGGAGTCCTCAAATCGCTTCATGTTTTTCTCAAGAAGTACGGGCTTTTTTCTTTGCAGATACAGAAAATCTTTTATGTCCCTGCTGTATCTGCTTGGTGGGAAATAGACTTTTATGGATTTTTTCGGAAAATTTCTGCTTATAGACTCTAGAGGGGGAATTAGGTCTGAATCCGCACTTACAAGCACCAAAGTGTCCGTTTTGTCTTTGATGCAATCCTCCTGCATTCGTACTGAGATATTCACATCTGTCTTTTTCTCTTCAGGCCGCATGAAATCGTTGTGGCAGAATGGGCAGTGCATCGGCTTTTCAATGTATTTGCCTCGCACAACTTCAAATATATCCCCATTCAGCAGTTTATTTGCGTTCAAAAATGAACTTTGGCGGCTGCTTTTCTCAGAATCCAGCGGGGAAGCCGTG
>JAFTEK010000321.1 GCA_017453705.1 Treponema sp. | reverse complement strand
ATTCATAGATATGGAAGATACTTCCTTGCCAGTTGTCTCTGCTTTGCCTTCTTCCGTACCGGCCTTCAAGTCTTTTGATGTCTATGGGAATGAGGTGACAAGGGAACTCTTTTCCAGGGCTGACCTCACGGTGATGAATGTCTGGGGGACATTCTGCGGCCCATGTATAAGTGAGATGCCAGATATGGAGGAATGGAATGGACAGCTTCCTGATGGAGTGCAGATTGTAGGACTGGTATGTGATGTCAACAGCCTTGATGATGCGGATGGCCTTTCCTCTGCCAAGACCATACTTGACAAGGCTGGGGTTTCTTTTGTGAATGTGCTTGCCTCCGATGACCTTCAGATTTTCCTTTCCAGCATCCAGTTTGTTCCTACGACCTTCCTTGTTGACAGGAGCGGCTCTGTTGTAAGCGAGCCAATTGTCGGTGCAAGCATAGTAAAGTACAAGAAGGCTGTCAATGACTATCTTTCAAGACGCTAGGAAAAAAGGCCGCCGCTACTTTTTCGTGTTTTATGCAGCACTTGTCTTTATCTCCTTTGCTTTCATTGCCTATGGCCTCTATCGTGGGGAATCAGGAATCCTGCTCAAGAAGGCCATTCGTATATGTATGGAATGTATAGGTCTGGGCTAGCCGCCATGAGATTGAAAAAACTCACATTGCTAAGGAAACTTTTACAGTTCCTGGCGTTTCTTATATGTAATCCGTTTCTTTCTAATTTCCAGGCAGGACGCTTATATACCGGCAAATGGAAGAACTTTTGGTCACCGGGGTTAAACTGCCATTCATGCCCTGCGGCTGCTTTTGCCTGCCCGATTGGTGCAATGCAGGCTGTCGGAGGTTCCGCCAGGTTCAATTTTTCTTTTTATGTGACAGGCTTTATTCTTGCGATTGGACTTATATTTGGCCGGGCTGTATGTGCTTTTCTATGTCCTTTCGGGCTGGTTCAGGAGCTTCTTCACAGGATTCCCAGTCCCAAAATCCGTCTTCCAAGACTTTTCCGCTATTTGAAATATGCAATCCTCATTGTTTTTGTCCTGATTATGCCTGTGGCTGACACGAATTATGCCGGCATCGGAGACCCTTCATTCTGCAAGTACATCTGCCCTTCTGGAAGCCTTGGAGCCGGTATTCCGCTGCTGCTTTCCCATCCGGAGCTTCGTGCGGTCCTTGGAGTTCTTTTCTCGGTTAAAACTGCTGTTCTGCTGATAGTCTTGCTTGCAAGCGTGTTTATAAGCCGCTTTTTTTGCAGGGTAATCTGTCCTCTGGGGGCTTTGTATGGACTTACGAACAGGCTGAGCCTGCTACATATAGAGCTAGATAGTAACCGCTGTATCTCATGCGGATGCTGTGCTTCTTATTGTCCGATGGATTTAAATCCAGTGAAGGAAAGCTCTTCCTGTGAGTGCATCCGCTGTATAAACTGCGTATCAAGCTGCCCGCATAAGGCAATACGCCTGCACCTTGGAAAAAGCGTGTAGATAAGGGCATATCTTTTGAGCCATTGCAGACTCGAACTGCAGACAGCCGCCTTAAAAGGGCGGTGCTCTACCACCTGAGCTAATGGCCCATATATGTATGGAACAATATCAGAAATCGGATTCTTTGTCAACATTGTTAGAAGCTATCGCAGGTAAATGTTGGAGTATTTCACATTGAAATACGGTGTCTAGGCAAAGCATTCCTTTTTTGTTATAATATTCTTACATTTTTATACAGTGCCCTTGCAACCCGGCAGGTGGCATCTAGGAGTTTTGCTGTTATGGAAAAAAAGGTTGACCACAGCTGTACGTTGGACAAGATAATCAGCCTGTGCAAGAGGCGGGGCTTCGTCTATCAGGCGAGCGAGATTTATGGCGGACAGGCGGGTGCCTGGGACTACGGCCCCCTCGGAGTGGAGTTCAAGCGCAACATCCAGAATGCCTGGTGGCACTACATGACCCAGCTGCGCGACGACGTAGTTGGTCTTGACAGCGCAATTTTCCAGCACCACAAGACATGGGAAGCTTCGGGCCACGTTGCCCACTTTTCAGACCCAATGATTGACTGTACAGAATGCAAGGCAAGGTTCCGCGCAGACCAGTTAATAGAAGATTTTGTTTCGTCACACCCGGAAACAAACCCCGGAAAGCCTGTAGACACAATGAGCCACGAAGAAATGAAGGCTTTTATAGACGCAAACATCAACTGCCCAACCTGTGGCAGCAAGAACCGCAAGTACACAGCCGTACGCGAATTCAACCTTATGTTCAAGACATACCAGGGACCAGTTGCAGACGACTCACACCTTATCTACCTTCGCCCGGAAACATGCCAGGGTATCTTTACAGACTTTAAGAACATCGTCCAGTCAAACCGCATGAAGATTCCGTTCGGAGTTGCACAGGTTGGAAAGTCCTTCCGCAACGAAATCATCTTTAAGAACTTTATCTTCCGCACATGCGAATTTGAGCAGATGGAAATGGAATACTTCTGCAAGCCAGGAACAGACGACGGCATCTTTGAAGAATGGCGCAAGTACCGCTGGGCCTTCTACCTTAAGTACGGCATTGCAGAAAAGAACCTGCAGTGGCACCACCACGACAAGCTTGCCCACT
>JAFTEK010000320.1 GCA_017453705.1 Treponema sp. | reverse complement strand
TGTTCAGATTCGTGAAACTATCCGCAGTCATTTTAAGAAAGAAAAAGAATTCTATGATGCCGGACTTAGAATAAAAGTTTTGTCTTTGTTCTTTATTGATGAAGTTGCAAAATATCGTGCTTACGATGAGGACGGAAATGAAGTCCTTGGTGAATACGGCAAAATGTTTGAAGAAGAGTACAAGACTGTTTTGAATGACTTTGTGGATATTAACCCGAACAGTTATTATCATAAAGTTCTGCTTCCAAGTTCTAATGATATTGGCCCTTGCCATGAAGGATATTTTAGCCGTGATAAGAAAAATAGATTGATTGATTCTTCTGGAGATAGCGATGAAGATATTTCAACTTATGATGCAATTCTAAAAGACAAAGCTAGACTTTTGGATTTTGATTTCCCGTTACGTTTTATCTTCTCTCACTCTGCTTTGCGCGAAGGCTGGGATAATCCAAATGTATTCCAGATTTGTACTTTGAAACATTCTGATAACAACATCAGCCGCCGCCAGGAAGTAGGGCGAGGTATGCGTCTTTGTGTAAATGAAGATGGTGCCCGTCAGGATAAAGAAGTTTTGGCAGATGCAATCCACGATGTAAATACGCTTACTGTAATTGCAAGCGAAAGTTACCGCGATTTTGTTGATGGGCTTCAGAAGGACATCACTGCCGGGCTTAGTGATTCAAGACCTAAAGTTGCAAGCATGGATTATTTTGAAGGTAAAACAATTACTGTTTGCGGACAGGAAATTGAGCTTGATGCAAAGCAGGCAAATATCATTCATAACTATCTGGTTAGAAATAATTACATAGATGATGAAGATAAGCCTACAGATATTTATAAGATTGCTGTTGAAGAACAGACAATTCAAAATCTTCCTGCAACTCTAAACCAGACTTTGCCTGAAGGATTATTCCAAAACGCAAATGCAACGACAGAAATATTTGATCAGGTTCAGAAATTGATTCAGGCAGTTTACAATCCTTCTGTTCTTTCTGGTATGATTGATAACGGCCAGAAACCACAGTGGGAAAATGGCAACCCGCTCAATAAAAACTTTGATAAGGATATATTCCAAGAGCTCTGGAAAAAGATTAACCATAAGTACACTTACAGTTGTCATTTTAGCAGCGAAGAACTCATCAAGAATGCTGTACAGGCAATTAAAAACGATTTGAAAGTTGTTTCGATGCGCTACACTCTGGAGATTGGCGAACAGAAAGCTAAGATTGATGAAAGCCAACTTCGCTCTGGAACAGCTTTTGGCAATGCAAATTCTGAATCAAAATCTTTGAGCCGTGCGCTTGCAAGCTCTGTAAAGTATGACCTTGTTGGTGACATTGCCAAAGGCTGTAAGCTTACCCGAAAAACTGTCGCAACGATTTTAAGCCAGCTGACCGCAAAAGAAATGGAGCAGTTTGGATTTAATCCTGAGAAGTTTATCCGTGATGTAATCAATATCATCAACGCTCAGAAGTCCACAAAGATTGTTGAACATATTGAATACCACGAGCTTGAAGATACGTATGATTCAAGTATTTTTACTTCTCCAAAATTGCCGGATAAAGAACCGTTCATTGCTAAGAAATGCATTCAGGATTTGGTATTCACTGACAGCAATGTTGAGTGGAAGTTCGCCGAAGATTTGGACGGGGCTGAGGAAGTCGTCGTGTATGCCCGTCTTCCCCGCTCGTTCCAGATTCCAACTCCTGTAGGAAATTATGCTCCTGACTGGGCTATTGCTTTTAATAAAGATAAAGTAAAACATGCTTTCTTTATCGCGGAGACTAAGGGAACTATGGAAGATATGCAGCTGAACAAAATAGAATCTAACAAGATTGAATGTGCCAAAAAGCTGTTCAATGTAGTTTCTACAAGCGGCGTGAAGTATGACCATGTTGACAGCTTTGCGCAGCTCAGGAATGTGATTGGGTTGAAGGGGTAATGGACTTCTAAGGAAACACTGAATAATCCGAATGCGGATTATTCAGTGTTAACTCCGAAATTCGCAAAGTTTCGTAACACAAAGGGTTACGAAACTTTATTTCAGGCGACTTTTCCAGGCAGGAAAGAGGAGGTTTTGGGTTTGAAGCATCCTAGCCCTTACTGTCCGCCGTCCTTCTGGCGTATCTCTACACGGCGGATTTTGCCGCTTATGGTCTTGGGCAGCTCGTCCACAAATTCGATTGTCCGGGGAATCTTGTAGAGGGCGAGGTGGGTCTTGGCAAAAGTCTTCAGCTCTATGTCAAGCTCCTTGCCCGCCGTGTAGCCCTTGTTGAGTACGACTGTGGCCTTGACCAGCTGGCCTCGCTTGGGGTCGGATATTCCGGTGACTGCGCATTCCAGCACTGATGGGTGTTGCATCAGGACGCTTTCCACCTCGAAGGGGCTGACACGGAATCCTGAGCTTTTGATTATGTCGTCGTTGCGGCCGACAAACCAGATATAGCCGTCATCATCGTAATAGGCGGTGTCACCTGTGTCATAATACTCACCGTCCAGAGCCTTGGCTGTTGCTTCCGGGTTCTTGTAGTAGCCGAGCATGAGTCCTACGGGTCTTTCGCCTGTCGGTGCCCCTTTCTTAAGCCTGATGTCAAGGCTTCCTGTCTCAAGGGGGGCGCACTTTTTGCCGTCCTGAGGGCGGATTATCTCCAAATCGTATCCGGGAGCAGCCTTGCCCATTGAGCCGGGCTTGGGAGTCATGCCGGGGAAGTTGCCGGCCGTTACCGTGGTTTCAGTCTGTCCATAAGCCTCGAACATCTTTATGCCGGTCTGCTCATAAAAACGGTTGAACACTTCGCTGTTGAGTGCTTCTCCCGCAGTGACGCAGTATTTGAGCGCGGACAGGTCATACTGGCTCATGTCCTGCCGTATCAAAAATCGGTATGCGGTAGGCGGCGCACAGAAGGTGTTGACCTTGTACTGGGAGAGCTTCTTAAAGAAGAGGTCGGGCGTAAAGGAGAGCATGTCGTAGACGAATACCGCGCTGCCAGCTATCCACTGGCCGTATAGCTTGCCCCAGACCGCCTTGCCCCAGCCTGTCTCCGCGACGCTCAGGTGCAGGCCATCGTCAATGACGTTCTGCCAGAATTTGGCCGTGATGATGTGGCCGAGCGGGTACGTGTATGAGTGCATGACCATCTTGGGGTAGCCGGACGTGCCGCTGGTAAAATACATGAGCATGGGGTCATCGTTGTGTGTCGCCGCATCCCCGGTGGGGCGGGGGAAGTCCGCCGGGCAGGACTCCAGCTCCTTGTGGAAGTCTATCCAGCCCTTTCGTTCCCCAGAGACAGTTACAAGCTTTTGCACGCTGGGGGATTTTGCAAGAGACTCATCTATTCTACCTTCGATGTGGCCGTCATCAAAGGAGATTATCATCTTTATGTCAGCACTGTTGTTACGGTAGACCAAATCATCGGTCAGCAGCTGGTTGGTCGCAGGAACGCAGATGGCCCCGATGCGGTGCAGGGCAAGGATGACCCACCAGAACTCATAGCGGCGGCGCAGGATGACCATGACGACATCGCCTTTCTTTATGCCCTGTTTGGACAGGAACACGGCGGTTTTCTGGGAAAGCTCTGATATCTGCCTAAAGTTCCAGATGTGCTCCTCTCCAGCGTCGTTGCACCAAATCATCGCCCTCTTGTCCGGAGCTTCGCGGGCATAGCGGTCAACTATGTCGTAGGAAAAGTTGAAGTCCTTGGGAACTCGTATCTTAAAGCTCTTCTTGACTTCCTCATAAGTCATTCCCTCGTGCCAGTCTATAAATTCATTCAGGTAGTTCATGCTGTCATCTCCTACATTTCATGGGACAGGCTCCAAAAGCCCGGAAGGGCTTTTGGAAACTGCCTCTACGCTCTTTTACAGCGGTATGTTCCCGTGCTTTTTTGCGGGAACGCCTGACTGCCTCTTGTTCTCAAGGAAATTCAGGCTGTCGGCGACGTACTCGCGGGTCTGAGCTGGCTCTATTATCTCGCTGATGTAATCGTGGGCGGCAGCGACCTTGGGATTCATCACGGTCTCCCGGTACTCGGCTGACTTCTGCGCAACGAATTCCGCCTGAGAGGGGTCTTTCATCTGCTTGGCATACAGGATTTCCAGAGCACCCTCGGCTCCCATGACTGCAATCTCCGACTTGGGCCATGCGTATACAAAGTCCGCGCCCAGGTGCTTGGAGCACATTGCGATGTAGGCTCCGCCATAAGCCTTGCGGGTTATTACCGTCACTTTTGGCACTGTCGCCTCGCTGTAAGCGTAGATGACCTTGGCTCCGTGGCGGATGATTCCCTTCTGCTCTTCATCCGGCCCCGGAAGGAAGCCGGGAACGTCCACGAATGTCACAAGGGGAATCTCAAAGCTGTCGCAATATCGGACAAAGCGGGCAATCTTGTCGCTCGCATCGCAGTTCATCAGACCGCCCCAGACGGCAGGATTGTTGGCTACGATTCCAACGGACTTGCCTTCGATTTTGGCGAATCCCACGACGGACATTGCGGCGAATTCTTCCATAATCTCAAAGAAAGAACCGTCGTCCACCACGCAGTCAATCACCTTGCGGATGTCGTAGCCCTTCTTGCTCTCTTCGGGCAGGACGGAGTTTATCTCGTTGAGCTTTTTCTTGTCAAACTTGAACTTTGCATCTTGAAGAAGATCATCCCCATAATAGTGGGGTATGTAATCTAAGAGCCTCTTGACCTTATCATAGCAGTCTTTCTCGCTTTCACAGCGGAAGTGGGCGACACCGCTCTTCTCGGAATGGATGGAAGCCCCGCCAAGCTCCTCTGACGTTATGTCCATGGACAGGACGCTCTTGACGACCTTGGGGCCGGTTATGAACAGCTGGCTTATCTTGTCCACCGCAAATATGAAGTCCGTGATTCCGGGTGAATAGACCGCGCCTCCAGCACAAGGGCCTGCGATTATGCTTATCTGTGGAACAGATCCGCTAGCCCTGACGTTCTGGTAAAAAAGCTCCCCATATCCGCATAGCGCGTCGATTCCTTCCTGAATCCTAGCCCCGCCGGAATCGTTTATGCCGATGACCGGGCACCTGGCTTCTATGGCCTTTCTTATCAGCTCGGCGATTTTCTGTCCGTGAACCTTGCCCAGGCTTCCTCCCTGAACGGTGAAGTCCTGGGCGTAGACTGCGACTTTCCTGCCGTTAATCTTGCCAAATCCAGTGATTACGCCGTCATAAGGAATCTCCTTGTCCGCCATGCCGAATGCCGTGCACTGGTGGCGGGCATTGGAATATATCTCGTGGAAACTGTCCTTGTCGCAGAGGGTGGCGATGCGCTCTATGGCGTGAAGCTTGCCCTTAGCGTGCTGTTTTTCAAGATTGTACGTGTAGTTAGCCATATAAAAATAGTAACAGCTATTGCCCTTCAAGTCAATGACAAAATCGTGCGTTTTGTCAAATAGAGAAAGCCCGTCTCTTTATATTTTGTTCCTTTTATGATAGATTAAAAAATATGGCATCATTAATTGATTTGTCCCAGATAGCCCAGAATATAAGAATCAACCCGGTCTATGGGTACACGGCTTCTTCTGCACCTTCCATGTTTCAGATTTCACAGTTGAACCTTGTTATTGAAAAAGACTCAGCTGACAGATTTTACCTGTGCATGAAAAAAGGCCTTGGGTCAGAAGACATTCAGGCAGACGAACTCATGCTTGACAGCAGCCTCCCGATTGACAGCCCTGAGAACCGCCTTACTCTTGCACTGCAAGCCGTGAATTCCAGGAACAAATCCTCCCTCTCCTGGGAATCGAAGGGCAACTACATTTACTTTGACGACAATCCTGACCTTGCGGACACCCTGTTCTCATCAGGTCTTCCTGTGTATGCCAGGTTATATAGAAAGTCCAAGCTGCCGGAAACCATAGCCTTGACGGATGAAGAAGCGGAGCTGGCACTGGAGCTAAAGGAAGACAATGACGAAGGATATCTCCTGTCGCCCATACTCAACACCCAAGACAGCGGAATCCAGGAGTCCGTAACAGCTGTCAGCCCTGCCTACGCCTTGTCTGGAAACAAGCTTTTCCGTTGCAAGCTAGGCCCGCTTTACAACCACCTTGCTTCTTTTAAAGGCAAAATAAACAAGGATAAGGCCGGACAGTGCCTTGCCGTCTTTCTTACAGCCTTTCCTTCCGCACAAATACTAATGGAAGGCTGGACAACTTCACTGACACCACCCAAACAGGCGGAACAAGGGCTTCGCTTTGAAAGCCTTGACGAAGACGGAAACCTGGGGCTTTCTTTCTTTACATCTCTGGAAGTTCCCGGATACGATGAAAATTTCGTCGCATCGATGCATCCCCTGTTCATAGTCACCTTGGATGCGGAGCAACATCGTTTTGAGAAATCCCGCGTATTATACAACCATTCCGAAAATGTCAGGGAGAATTCCGTTGAGACCATGCTCAAAAAAAGCTCCAGGCTTCACAAGGATGATTTCAAGGAAGGCGAGGGCTTCTTTGAGAGCGATGGGGTTATATACGTGTCGCCAAAACTCGCATCATTCTTTCTGGCTGAAAACCTTACAAGCCTTGCCTCGTCATACAGGCTGTTTGGCACGGACGCACTCAAGAAATACAAGCTCAAGAGGGTCTACCCAAAGACATCCCTTTCGGTCAAAAGCGGCATAGACTTCTTTGACACAAAATGCACTGTGGACATAGACGGTCAGGAATTTGACCTGAGCGAGGCATTCAAGCTTTACGAAGCCAACCGCTACATCCCGCTCAATGATGGAAGCCATGCAATAATAGACCCCCACTACTTTGACTCTCTCAGGCGGATTCTGAACAAAAAAACAAAAAGCGGAAGCTACAGGCTCAGCTTCTTTGACCTGCCGGTGGTAAATGATATGATTGACGATAAAACCTCCGACATCGGCCTGCTCAAAGGAAGGGAAGTCTACGAAGGATTCAACAGGATTGCCAAGAGAAAGCTGCCCGACTCACTGGTAAAGGGCAAGCTCCGTCCATATCAGGAGTATGGGGTCAAATGGCTGGACTACTTGAGGGAAAACAATTTGGGCGGCTGCCTTGCAGATGACATGGGGCTGGGAAAGACTTTGCAGGCCATAACCCTTCTTTCGTCATGTTATATGGGTTCCTCAGGGGAGGACAAGCTTGCCCCGTCCCTCATCGTGGTTCCCAAAAGCCTGGTCTCCAACTGGCAGGAGGAGATACGGAGGTTCGCGCCCGATCTGGATGCCGGGGTTTACTACGGTCAGCAACGGGAACTCAAGGAAGCCCTGTCCCACAGCGTCATACTTACGACTTATGCGATTGTCCGCAACGACATAGAGGAACTGCAAGGCTTGGAGTTTGAGTTTGTGATTCTGGACGAAGCACAGTCCATCAAGAACACCGCGTCCAACATATCCAAGGCCGCGATGCTACTGAACGGAAAGCACCGTTTCGCCCTTAGCGGAACCCCTATGGAAAACAATCTGGGCGAGCTGTACTCCCTCTTCCGCTTCCTTAACCCAACGATGTTCGGTGGTACGACGGAATTCAACAAGAACTACCTGAACCCAATCCAAAAGGAAGGAGATGCCCAGACGGCAAAGGAACTGTCCAAAAAGATAAGCCCCTTCATCCTGCGGCGACTGAAAGGGGATGTGGCAAAGGAGCTGCCGGAGAAGAGCGAGGAAATCCTGTATGTGGACATGAGCCCTGAACAGGCAGCCCTTTACGAGCAGAGAAGATTTTTTTATCAGCAGGCGATTGACGGTGAGATAAAGGACAAGGGCTTTAACAAGGCGACATTCTCGATTTTGCAGGGGCTGCTGGAACTGAGGCAGATAGCTACGGTGCCTGAGTCCAAGACTGACGGAGAACTTGCTTCTGCCAAGTGGGAAACCCTGCTCACACACCTGGAGAATGTCGTGGGCTCAGGACACAAGTGTCTGGTCTTCTCCAACTTTCTGGGAGCTGTCGATGAGATTTCCACTAGACTGGAGGAGGAGGGCATTGGACATTTGGTTATGACCGGGGCTACAAACAACCGTGCCGCACTGGTCAAGCAGTTTCAGAACGACCCGGACTGCAAGGTCTTTGTTATGACGCTCAAAACCGGTGGTGTAGGACTCAACCTGACAGCCGCTGACTACGTGTACATCGTGGATCCCTGGTGGAACAGGAGCGCGGAGATGCAGGCCATAGACAGGACTCACCGCATAGGTCAGGTCAAGAACGTCTTCTGCTACAGGATAATCGCACGTGGCACAATAGAGGAGAAAATCCTGGAGCTGCAGCAGCACAAGAAGGATCTCTTTGACTCTGTTATAAGCGCGGACAGCCAGATGGTAAAAAAGCTTACGGCGGAAGACGTGGACTTCCTGCTTGATGGAGGAGAACAATATGGCGGACAATAAGTTATACGACAGCTTTCCTGAAGATATAAGCAACGGTGGGAAATTTACCATACAGGTTCTCGCAAATGCAGTTGAGGAGATAAACATCCTTCATCTAAAAGAAGCCCTGACAAGAATGCCTGGAAGCATTAAAAAATCAAACAAGAAGAAAGATCTTGCCAATATGCTTGCCAGCGGCCTTATGAACAAGAAACTCCTTGCCTTATATCTTTCCAGTTACAGTGAGAAAGAGCTCTCTTTCCTAATGGAATGTATTTTTAACTGGGGGAAGACCGGCAATGAAATACTAAGGGACTGTGATATAAGCTTCGAGGATTACGTGGCTACACCTCAGTACATGTATATGAGCGCAACACTTGACACCGCAAAAGCTCCGTTCATAGGTATCATCAACTACAAAATGGATTATTCACGCCTAAGCTTTTCCATCCATCCAGTCATAAAAAGCTATCTTTCCCATGTGCTGGCGGCATACTATAAAAAAACACAAAGCATTGAGTCCAACATCTCCAGGAAATTCAAGAAAGGTTATGTTCAGAACATAGAGCTGTTTGAAAAAAGCCCGGTTATAATGATAGCACTAAGGAACGCCGGATTGGAAAAAAGAAATGCCTCCGATAAGATTCTTAAGGGAGCAAAAAAAGCCCTCCGCTCCGTGGCAAGCATCGTGCCTTTTGCATCCGAAACAGAGCTAAAAAAAGCCGGTTATGATGAAAAAGAGGCTTCGGCAATAATGGAACTTCCCGAAGACCTGTTCATTCGTTTCTTCGCCGGAGCTTTCAGCAAGGAAGACGATGCGTTTCCGTCATTCAGTTCCATTCCAAATGACCCCCTCTCCCTTTACCGCAAAGCGATGGAAAATTACTTTTCCAACAAGACATCCCTTTTTGACTTCAACACATTTGCTCCTGCAATAAGGCCTTGCTATGGTTATAGCACCATAAATCATATTCGCTACAGGCTGGAAAGGCTTGGAAAACTAAAGGAGCTTCTGACATCCTGGGCAAAGGGAACCCTGTCACTGAACAATCCAATTGCCTGGAATACAGCCATTGACTTCAAGAATTTCCTTAACTTCCTGCCCATGTTGGAAGGAATAACCGTAGACAATCTGAATCTGCCCCCCTTGGACTATGCCCATTATGAACCCTACTACATAAACAAAAAATGGAATCAGGTTTCATATTTCAATACTATCAGAGAAAACTTGTTTGCCCCCTTCTACACCAACCTCTTCCTTACTTTTGCCGCCTTAGGTCTGTTTGAGGTGGAATGTACACAGCTACTCCAAAACGAGGAATACAGACAAGCCAGAAATGACATGCTAAAGGCTAAGTATGATTACTTCGAGGATGGGGATACGGATGAAATCATAGATTATAAGAACAAATGCCTTTCCTATCCCTATGGAATGATATCCGTAATAAGGATGACAGAGCTGGGGAGGGCAGTTTTTGACCAAGACTACGAGCTTAAAGGCAGCTCCTCTGCCAACAAGCTTGCGGCTCCTGAGCTAAAGCCTTCTTTCATCATAAGCTTGGATAAAAACGATGCCGTGAGCGCGGAAATCCTAAAGCCCTATTGCAGGCCCATTTCCCCCTGGCTGCTCAAGACCGGCCTTAACGAACTCCTTGAATACTGCCACACAAAGGAAAGCCTGGAGAACTTCTTTACAACCATAAAGAACCTCACCAAGAAGAAGCTGCCGCCAGAATGGGAAGAATTAAAAAAAAAGGCGGAATCCAGATTCGTCAAGCTCAAGCCAAAGACAAACTTCGTGGTGTTCTCCTTGGAAGACAAGCCCCGCGAGTTCATTTTGGCAATCGATACAATCTGCAGGAGAAAAAGCTATGCCTTCCACATGGACGACATGCAGGTAGCCGTCAAGCAGGAGAACCTAAGGCAGTTCACATCAGAACTTGTTTCAGAAGGCTTTGTGCTGAACATAGAAAACAGCTGAGCCGGTTGCCAAGGACTTGTGCAACTGCTTAACTCGACTAACTTTTTTTTCTGAAAAGCCCTTGACTAGATGTTTCTTTCTTAGTATAACATAGAAAAACCTACTTGCTAAGTCGGAAATGAAACGGCAAAGGCAGGAGGTTGTTATATATTCAAATGAAAGAATAATGGAGGAAACATTATGAAGAAAATTCTTAGCGCGGCCGTCGTACTCGCCGCCATCGCCGCCATCGCCGGAGCCAAGCCCAAGGCCGTAACCCTCAAAGTCGGTGCAACCCCTGAGCCTCATGCCGAAATCCTCAAGCTGATCCAGAAGGATCTCAAGGCACAGGGAATCAAGCTCAAGATTGTTGAGTTTACAGACTACGTGACCCCCAACAAGGCTTTGGAGGACGGCCAGATTGATGCCAACTACTTCCAGCACCTGCCCTATTTGGAGTCATTCAACCAGGAGCAGGGAACCCATCTTTCTAACGCAGGCGGCATCCACATTGAGCCAATAGCCGTGTACTCAAAGAAGTACAAGAGCCTGGACGAGCTTCCCGACGGAGCCAAAATCGGCGTTCCCAATGACCCCACCAACGAGGGAAGGGCACTTCTCCTGCTCCAGTCAGCCGGACTCATCACGCTCAAAGACAACGCGGGAATCACCGCAACTCCGCTGGACATAGCTTCCAACCCCAAGGGACTTAAGTTCACTGAGGTCGAGGCTGCTTCCGTTCCACGCATCCTGCCTGATGTTGACGCTGCCATAATCAACGGCAACTATGCTATCCCCGCCGGTCTCAACGCCAGCAAGGACGGGCTTTTTGTCGAGGGTGCGGACTCTCCCTACGTCAATGTAGTAGCTGTAAAAGTCGGCCATGAAAATGACGCGGCTATCAAGGCTCTTGTTGATGCCCTGCAGAGCGCAAAAGTCCGCGAGTGGATACAGAAGCGTTACCCCAACGGTGACGTTATAGCAGTATTCTAAGTCAAGTGCTCAAATACCCCCACCAAAGGTGGGGGTGTTTTTTTACCGTTCAAAGCCGCACTACCAGCGACAAAAACGCCCGGTCTAACAGTTGGAACCGTCCAGTCCCATCCATGGAACCGTCCAGTCCCGCTCGAGGGACTGCCCTGTCCCGCTCGAGGGACTGCCCTGTCCCGCTCGAGGGACTGCCCTGTCCCGCTC
>JAFTEK010000319.1 GCA_017453705.1 Treponema sp. | reverse complement strand
CGGATGATTTTGTGTTCAACTGGGTCAACAAGCAGATGACCGAAAACGGGAGACTACAGGTTCTTCCGGGTGCTCTGGATGAATACTTCAAGCAGAACACGTCTGGAATGAACCGTGCAAAGATAAAAGGCATAAAGATGGAGCTGACAACACTGAAAAACGTGCTTGTCAAGGTGAACCAACTCCGCTCCGAGTATGCCTCCTATGTGGAGGAAGCGGAGCAGATGAAGAAACTTGGAATAACGAAATGAAAATGAAAAACATCTTTAGGGCTGTCCTGTCGGTAGCCCTTTTGGTACCGGCCTTTTCGGCACCGGTATTCAGTCCCCAGGCAGACAAGGAGTCTGATGACATACCGGGAGTGGAGAAGGCCTTGCAGCGCAACGTCGTCATGTTGACTATGGGTCACGCTTACGACTTGGATCCCCAGACGGCCAGCTACACCTCCGAGGCTCAGCTTTTGTCCGGCCTGTATGAGGGGCTTTTTTCCTATAATCCTGTCACATTGGAGCCACAGAATGCCTTGTGTTCCTCTTACAAGCTTTCCAGGAATAAAAAACGTTGGACATTCACGATAATCGATGGAGCAAAGTTCAGCAGCGGGGAAAAAATCACCGCCAGCACATTCCGGGAGTCATGGCTAAACCTCCTGTCCAACCCGCGTGCCCCCTATGCTTCCCTTTTGGACTGCATCGAGGGTGCCAGGAATTATCGTCTTGGCAAAGGAAAGAGGGATGAGGTTGGAATAACGGCCAGGGACGAGAAAACACTGGTAATACACTTGGAGGAGCCGGCGGAGCATCTGCCCAAGATTCTCTGTCATCACGCCTTCAGTGCTGTCAGCAAGAAGAAGGACTCCTACAGCGGAGCTTTCGCTCTCAAGTCCTATGAGAACGGCAGGCTGGAACTGGTAAAGAACAAGAACTACCGGGATGCTTCCAGTATCCTCATTCCCGGTATAACGATAATCCAGAGCGATGACTTGGATGAGAACGCATACCTGTACAATACAGGCAAGGTTGACTGGATTCCAGAGGGAAACGTCAATGCCGCGAAGATAATCAACCGCAATTCCATAAAGGTTGCGGCTGAGTTTGGAACCTACTACATATTCTTTAAGCTTAACGGCAAGAAGTGGAACACGAAGGAAGTTCGCGAGGCTCTTCTAGAGGCTATTCCCTATGACAAGCTGCGCGAGGGGATAACTGTTCCTGCCACCACCTTGGTCTACCCGTTGACCGGCTACCCTGAGGTTTCCGGCTTTGCGGACTTTGACGGCGATGATGCCGTGATGATGATGGGCAAGGCCAGGGAAAAGGCTGGGCTTGGGCCAAAAGAGAAGCTGACGGTTAAGTTTGGCATAACGGACAGTGAGTTCATGAAGGGCTTTGCCCAGATACTGCAAAAGGCATGGCAGCCGCTAGGCGTGGAGCTTGTTACCGAGATAAAAGGCTCTGAAGCATATAACTCTGAGATTCCCGGCTGGGATGCGGACTTGTTCGCCTATTCATGGATTGGGGACTTTGCGGATCCCCTTGCTTTCTTGGAGCTGTTCAGAAGCGATTCTTCCCTCAATGTTGCCAATTACAATAGCACTGAGTTTGATGAGCTTTTGCACAAGGCTTCTGTCGCAGGAAACAGCGTGGATCATTACAAACTGCTGTCACAGGCAGAAACCCTGCTCCTTGATGACTGCGTGGTTATTCCAGTTTACCATCCTGTTAGCTTGCATATAATAGACACAGAGATAATAGGTGGCTGGCAGCCCAATGCAATGGATTTGCATCCCTTCAAATATTTCTATATCAAGCGCAAGGAGCCTGTTCTTCCAAATTTGGTCTATGTGCCGGGGCAGGACGAGTCCGTGCCGGTCAGCAACTAAGGGGACTTTGGCGGGAAACGCCGAATAATCCGACGCGGGCGGGTTTTGCAGGCGGCGTTTTCCTTCTTGGGCAGCTCGCCCCGATTGCACAACATCATCAACCTAAGCCCCAGCCCCCATCGCGCGGGCGGGTTTTGTGGCTAATTCTGCATCGCGCGGACGATTTTGGAGGCGTTCTCCTCCTTGTCTGCCCGCCCCATGTCAACCTTTATGTCCGCAATCCTGCTGTATAGGGCGCACCTGTCTGTATAAAAATTGTGGAATATCGACCGTATCTCAAGGATGGAGCGGGGGCTTTCCTTCGCAATATAGGCGGGCAGGTTGTCAAAGCCCCCTTCGTCCAGTTCTTTTGCTTCTTTTATTATCCTGTCGCAGGCAGCTTCTTCAGGTGCGTTCAAAAAGACAAATTTACCCAGTGGTCGCAGGGCTGCCAGCGCAGGCTCATTGCAGCAGATACCCCCGCCTGTCGCTATGACAGCCCTTGTGCCTGAGGCCATGAGGCTTTCTGCGAGTTTTTCGCAGGCCATTGCCTCCGCTTTCTTGAATGCATCAGCCCCTTCCTGTGCATAAATCTCGCGGGGGCTTTTGCCCGTTAGTTCCTTGATTGCTTCATCCGCGTCGTAGGAGGGAATTCCCAGCCTTTGAGAAAGCAGTCGGGCCTGGGTTGACTTTCCGCAGTGCTTTATGCCCATCAAGATTATGCAGTCCACCACAGGCTCCGTATCTTTTAGCGGCGTTTTTCTGTCGCTGGCAGGATTTTCATGATATGCAGGTTTCCAGATGCCTTTAGTTCCTCTCCCGGCGCGAATGCAAAAATGTCTTCCTTGCAAGCTTTCTCACCGTTCATCTCGCCCTCACCGTCAATGACAAAGAACAGGGCATAGTCGGACGGCTTGATGTCGTCTGCGGCACCGGACTTGGTTCCCGGAAGCTGTGTGATGTAGCTTGACTCCACGGTTATTTCTTCCATGAGAAAGTAGGGGCAGGAGAATACACCTGGGAATTTGCTGACGGAGCGGACACCGCCGCTCTTTATGCTTGCTATTCCCTTCTCGATGTGACATTCCCGGCCACGTCCCCAGTCAAAAAGCCTGTATGTGATGTCGCTGGACTGCTGGACTTCCAGAAGCCTCAGCCCACCCCCTATCGCATGGACGGTTCCCGCAGGTATATAGATAAAGTCACCGGCTTCGACCTTGACGTAACGCAGAAAGTCGGATAGGGAGTTTGTCTCTATTGCCTTGCGGATTTCACTTGCAGAGTAGATTCCGTTCATTCCGTGTACCAGCTGGGTATCCTTGTCAGCCGAAAGCACGTACCAGCACTCGGTCTTGCCCCGGCAGTGCTCGTATAGCTGTGCGGTCTCATCATCGGGATGAACTTGCACACTGAGCTTGTCATTTGCCTGTATTACTTTTACCAAGAGCGGGTAGTCGCCCCCCACGAATTTTTCCAAGTCCTTCTGGCAGCCGTTGGGGTGGGTGGAAGCAATCCATAGCTCATAGCCCCATATTTTGTCTGACTTGATGGCGTTAAGTTTTATCATTTGGGTCTCCTACTTTTCCCAGAGCTTTTCCGGATAGTAGCCGGATGATACTTTTGCGGCAATCTCGCTTTTTACTATCGCGCGGTCTTCGGGGTAGGTCATGCCAAACCACTTCTCGCTGGAAGTGAAGAACTTGATGCTGCCCCTGCCATCCTTGATTATGTCACTCGCGGCGACAGGAAGCAGGGCTTCGGCCTTTGCCTGCCCCAGCGAGGACTTCTTGAACTCATCCCAGTATGCGTGGAATTCCGCGAATGCGGAAGTTCCAAATGCAAAGAGGTTCATGCTGACCCACTCCCTGCCTGTCATTGCTATTTCCTTTCCGTCCAGTTCACTTACAATCCCGCCGTCCTTGTAGCTTATCTTGGTGTTTTCGGTGATGGACTTGAGGTAGCCGTCCGCGACTTCGCAGACCCCCCTGCTTACTGAGCCGCTCTTGCTCATCGTGTTGCCCAGCACGTAGCCGACCATTGCGTGTTCCGTGCTGCCTTCCGGCATTGCGGACAGGTAGTCGCCCAGGGTCTTAAAGGCTTCCCTGCCGTAGTAGTCATCGCTGTTTATTACTGCGAAGGGGGCGGAAAGCTTTTCTTCCGCGCACAAGACTGCATGGATTGTTCCCCAGGGCTTGGTTCTTTGGGCGGCCTTTGCTATTTCATCCGCCGTGAGCAGGGAGTCCAGTGACTGAAAGACGTACTCCGCGTCGAAGTTGCGGGCAACCCTGTCAAATAGCCTTTCGCGGAAGTCCTTCTCTATGTCCTTGCGGATTACGAACACAACTTTGCCAAATCCACTCCGTGCGGCATCAAATGCCGAATAGTCCAAAAGGCACTCTCCGTGCAGACCAACGGAGTCAATCTGCTTGACCCCACCATAACGGCTGCCCATTCCGGCGGCCAGAACTAAAAGCGTTGGTTTCATTATAAATCTCTCCTGGGGCAGTGCAAAAGCCGGTTGATGGACTTTTGGCTCTGCCTTTACTTTATTATTATGCGGTGATTGTCCGCAGCGCAAGCTCTATCATGTTGGTGAACGTCTTTTGCCTTTCTTCCGAAGTGGTCTCGCCGCCCAGCAATATATGGTCGCTTACCGTCAGTATGGCCAGTGCCTTGCGGCGGAACTTGGATGCCAGCGTGTACAGCTCCGCGCTCTCCATCTCAATTCCCAAGGCTCCGTACTCGCTCCAGAGCTTCCAGTTGGCCTTGTCATCGTAGAAGTTGTCGCTGGACACGCACAGGCCTACCTTGCGGCTTAGCCCCATCTCCCCGGCCTTATCGTAGGCTGTCCTGAGCAGGTCAAAGTCCGCCGCAGGAGCAAAGTGCATTCCGCCAAACCTCATCGTGTTGAGTGAGCTGTCCGTACAGGCTGCCTCGGCCAGGAGCACCTCCCGCAGGGCTATGTCTTTTTGTATCGCTCCGCAGGTTCCGACACGTATGGCCTTCTGGACATTGTAGAACCTAAAAAGCTCGTTTACGTATATAGAAATTGACGGCTGCCCCATTCCGGTTCCCTGGACGGAAACCCTCTTTCCGTTGTATGTTCCGGTGTATCCGAACATGCCACGGACTTCATTGTAGCATTTTGCGTCTGACAGAAAATTCTCGGCTATGAATTTTGCCCTGAGCGGATCACCGGGCAACAGCACGGCTTCTGCGATAGCCCCGTCAGGGGCGTTGATATGCGTACTCATTCTTCCATTATAACACAGCTTTCCACAAGACGCTAGAGCTTGTTTTAAAAGTCGGTTACTTTTGAGACTGCCTTGCTGGCACTTTTGTTGACACAGCTATACTAGAAATTGTATAATTATGCAAAGAATTTCGTGAAATACAGGGATTCAGGGAGTTTTTATGAAAAGAATTTCATTTGTTTTTGTGCTCGCCTCAATTATGGCCTTGTTCATCAGTGGATGTTCCAAGAAGGAGCATGTCGAAATAACTTGTGCGGAAGACCTGAAAGGCAGGACTGTTGGCTGCCAGGCGGGAACGACCGGCGAGCTTTACCTGACAGAGGAGCTTCAGGACGTAAAGATCAAGTCATTCAAGACAGGGATAGACGCAGCCCTTGACCTTAAGAACGGGGGGATTGATGCTGTAGTTCTGGACGAGATACCCGCCAAGGAGATAGTCAAGAACAATCCCAAGCTTATGATAGTCAACGACAAGTTCTCCAGCGAGGAGTACGCCATAGCAGTCCGCAAAGGGCATGTGGAGCTTCTGGACTCAATTAACAAGACCATCAGGGACATGAAGGCGGACGGAACTTATGAGAAACTGCTGGCGACTTTCATACCGGCGGACGGAAACATTAAGCTGCCTGCTGAAATTCCCACCTCCGGCAGCAATGTTCTCAAGCTGGGGACCAATGCGGCCTTCCCGCCCTTTGAGTATATTGAAAGCTCCGATCCTGTCGGCTTTGACATCACCCTGGGACAGATGATTGCCCGCGACTATGGAGCCAGGCTTCTTGTCGTGAACATGGAGTTTGATGCCCTTATCGCCGCCCTGCAGTCGGGGTCAATAGATTTCATAGCTTCCGGCATGACCGCGACTGACGAGAGGCGTAAGAACGTGGACTTCTCGGACACCTACTTTTCCACCAACCAGGTCATAATAATCCGTAAATAGCAACAGTCGGGAGCAGGGCAGTGTGGCAGTCATTCTATGACACGATGATAGCAAAAGGCCGGTGGCGGCTGGTTCCTCAGGGGCTGGGTACGACTCTTCTCATATCCATATGTGCGGTTGCAATCGGCTCTGTTCTGGGATGCAGCTTTGCCCTGCTCAAGATTTCCAAGAAAAAGCCTTTGGTCTTTGTCGCTAACATATATACTACTGTGATACGCGGCATTCCGATGGCGACGCAGCTGATGATTTTTTACTTTGTCATCTTCTCCCCTATGGGGGTTAAGAATGCCGTCCTGGTCGCGATTGTGTCCTTTGGCATAAACTCAGGGGCCTACTGCACTGAGATTTTCCGCGCGGGAATTCAGGGCGTGGACGCAGGCCAGATGGAAGCAGGACGCTCGCTTGGGCTTAACTGGTCTCAGACAATGGTTAAAATCATCATGCCACAGGCATTTCGCACGATATTGCCCACGTTTACCAATGAGTTCATCACCTTGATAAAAGAAACTTCCGTTGCTAGTTTTATCGCCGTGATGGACTTGCAAAAGTCATGCGACAATATCCGCAATGCAACCTATAACGCATGGATTCCCCTTCTTTGCTGTGCGACAATATATCTCGTTCTGACGGTGGGACTGACCAAGCTCTTCTCCATATTTGAAAAAAGGCTGGCAAAAAGTGATAGAGGTTAAACAGCTTGTAAAACGCTTTGGCAATTTGACGATACTTAATGGAATCACCGAGACCATACATGAAGGTGAGAAGATTGTCATCATAGGCCCTTCCGGGGCGGGTAAATCCACCTTCCTGCGCTGTCTGAACCTGTTGGAACGCCCGGATTCCGGCAGTATTGTCTTTGATGGCCAGGACATCACGGCAAAGGATGCTGACATAAACAGAATCCGCCAGAAGATGAACATGGTCTTCCAGCACTTTAACCTGTTTCCCCATCTGACCGTAATGCAGAACATCACCCTTGCCCCTGTCACCCTTAAAATCCAAAGCGAGGAGCAGGCCGCGGAGAATGCCCTTTCCTTGCTTTCCAGAATAGGCCTTGCGGACAAAGCGGACTGTTATCCTTCGTCCCTCTCAGGCGGACAAAAGCAGAGGATAGCAATAGTGCGTTCCCTTGCCATGAACCCCAAAGTCATACTCTTTGATGAGCCGACAAGCGCGCTGGATCCTGAAATGGTTGGCGAGGTACTGGCACTGATGAAGGATTTGGCAAAAGAGGGGATGACTATGGTGGTGGTTACGCACGAGATGGGCTTTGCCCGCGAAGTGGCCACCCGCGTCCTGTTTATGGACGGTGGCCTTATCGCAGAAAGCGGCAGCCCGGACGAAATCTTCCAGACTGCCAAGTCCGAGCGCCTTAAGCAGTTCCTTAACGCAGTCCTGTAGCAGTCCTTTAGGGAGCCTCGAAAAATTGCGCTTTGTGTGTTTTTCGAGATGCCCGTTACTCGTCCATTATTGTTATTTCCACCCGGCGGTTCTTGGCGCGTCCTTCCGCAGTGGCATTGCTGTCAATCGGCTTTTTGTCGCCAAAGCCCTGGGTAAACACATGGTATTTGTCCTTCACTCCCAATTGCACCAGATAGTCCGCGACAGATGCCGCCCTGTCCTCGGAAAGTTTCTGGGGGTCTGCGCCTCCTGGGTAATGGGCGGTGTGGCCTGAGACCAGTATGTCGTTGTCGGGATAGCCTTCCAGTATCTTGGCGATTTTACGCAGCTTTTGCTTCTCGCTTTCGAGCAGCACCGCGCTCTCTCCCCCAAACTGTATGTTCTCTATGGAGATGGTAAGTCCCCGGTCGGTCTTTTTTACCGTGATGTCGTCTATGCCCAGGTTCTTTATCTGCTCCTCCACGTCGGCAATCTTTTCTTCCGTGGCGACACGCTCGAAAGACGTCACCTCCGCGTCCGCTGTTCCACGGAACTCGTATACGTTGCCGTAGGAGCTTTGCATGACTATGCGGAAGTTCTCGGTGTAGTGGTCTATGGCTCCGGTCTCGTTGTCCCAGTAGATAAGCTCATCGCTGTAGCCCATCATCACCGTGGGATAGTCCATGTAGTACATCATCTCCTTTGGTTCTGGGGTTTGCATGTACATATTGTACTTGACGTTTATGACGTGGAGCTTTTTCTCTGTCTCTTGTCCGCTTTCGTCCTTTGTCTTGACAGTTACGGTTCCCAAGTAGCTGTAGTTTGCCTCGAAGGGAACTTTATAGGGAGTCTCCATATAGAACTGCCTTCTAAGGTCGTGTGCCTCGTGCCCCTGGGCAGTCCAGCTCTCGCCGGGGGCAACTTCCCTGTCGGGGAAAATCGGGACATCGCGGACGGTGGGCATAAAGTAGCGGTCGCTTATGTCGTATACGCCCAGCTTGCTTCTGGAAAACTTGCTCTCGTATTCTTCGCCCCATACAAAGGTGGATGTTCCCCCCGCACGGTTTACGACATTTTCAGAGGTCATAAAAACCCCTTCCACCACGCCGGAGCCGTCCTCTCCCTCGGAGACGACTTCCATGCTTATGCGGTTGAGCAGCACTGAGTGCCGGTCGAGCCTGCGGTTGACGTATACATCTTCGTCCACGTGGGAGAGGATGCGGCTTTTGTCACCTTCCTTGAACTTAAATTCAAACTTCACAGGGCCGCCTGTCTTGTCGTATTCCCCCGGATCCTGAACCGATGAGCGAAGCATGGCTCCTTCGGCTGATGTTGCGGAAGTCTGGGCACTGGCAGGAGCGGAAGAAAGCAATAGCCCTGCTGTTACTGCCAGCAGTCCTGCTGATTTGATGAGCCAAAAACCGTTCATTTTTATCATGGCGTGTCTCCTTTGCCATTGAAACAAACAAAGGTGAAAAATATTACATAGTCTGTGGCTGTCTTTTCCCTTTACTTGCAAAAAAGGTAAAAAATGATATAATATGTGCTTAGGCGTTTAGTCCGCCGAAAATGAGTTTAGCGATGGAAGAGAACGAAGCCCCATTTGAATTCACCCCGGTAAGCATAGACAGCTTCTTTGATAAGAACGAGATACAGGACGGGGCAATATCCACAGGCATAACCATACTCACCAAACACCAGGAGGCTCTGGTCAAGAAGTTATTGGACGTGCTGCACGGGTCTGCCCCTGACAGGGTGGATCATCTGGAGACCCGCCTGCGCAAGGTGGAAAAACTTGCCCAGGACATAGCTCTCTTTCCTTCCCTCCTGGAGAGGACGGAGACCAACACGAGCGTCAGGACTCCAGAGGAGCTGGTGGAAAGCCTTATTTCATATCACGAGGAGGGCGACACCCTTCTACAGCTGCCGTCCAAGGCGACTCTGGGCAAGAGCTTTTTGGTGACAAAGATTCACACCTTCTTTTCCATGTACAAGCTGGCACGCGACTTTACCACCATGGAAGAAAACGAGGTCAAGCAGTATCTGGACGAGACGATTTCCATGATGCTCACCCTCATGGCGGAAGACGTGTACATGGATATAATCAGGGACGAGTCCATCTCCAAGGATTTGCGCCGGGAGATGGCGCTTTCCCTTATTATCCTGTGGGAGCACCGGTCTGACCAGACCATTGACGATATAGCCCCGGTCTTGCAGTCTGTCTGGCAGGCAAGGCGCAAGATAGCTCCCGTGTTCGGCACGATGATGGGCACAAGCGAGCTTATGCAGGTCTCCATGCAGATGGACGTGCAGTGGGTGCAGTTTATGAAGCACCGCCTGTCTGACCCGGATGTATCCCAGGCAATGGAAGAATTCCTCTTTGGTATATCCCATGAGCAGATACAGAGGCTCAAGGAAATCCTCAAGGTTCAGGGAGTAAAAAACATAGGCCGTGATGAAGTCAGCTCTTATTTGGGCGAGCGTGTCAAGACCGACATAGCGGCCGACTACAGGGATTTCTACCTTCTTTTCACGGTTCGCCGCGATAATGCCCGCGTAAGGGCCAGACTGCACTTTGACGGTCCCAAGCATACGCTGGAAGACCACTTTATTCGCTTTGTCATAGAGCAGAACGCAGAAAAACAGATGCAGGACTCCGTGGCAAAGGGCTAGGAACTTGAAAGACCTGTCACAATCTGATACAAGGAAAATCCTTAGGTTCGGGGAGAAGCTCCGCGAAGTTCGCGAAAAGAAAGGGCTTACCCTCAAGGCTGTTGCGTCCCAGGCTGGGGTGAGCGAGAGCCTGGTTTCCCAGATAGAGAGGGGCAGGGTCTATCCTGCCATAGACACCCTGCTTTCGCTTGCAAACGTGCTGGACGTGAGGCTGCAATACCTTTTTGAGGAGTACGACAGGCGGGGACCGGTCAATGTGATCCGTGCCGGGGAGAGGCGGACAATCCATGAGGATGCCGTCGTGTACGAGGAGGTCGCCCGCCCGGAGGAGCAGGACGGCAAGAATTCCATAGAGAGCTACCTGATTACGATTCCTGTCGGGGATGCCACTCACCGTGGCCATTACGGGCATCTGGGCAAAGAGATGGGCTATATAATAGAAGGAAAAGCCCGCCTTAAATACGAGGACAGGGATTACGAGCTGCACTCTGGTGACAGCGTGAGCTTTGCTGCCGGTGCGCCGCATACTATAGAGAACATCGGGGACTCTCTCCTCAAGGCACTCTGGGTGGTAAGCCCCGCCCAGCGGTTCTCGTGAGGGGGATATGACTCTGCACAGAGGGCGGACTCTGCGCTGAGGGCTATCTCTGTGCCGGGGGCAGGTCAGTCTGCGGTGTTTATGACATCTCCCTCGGCGACTACGGTTCCATATATCTTTACCGCATAGTGCATTTTTATCTTCCATCCAGTGGAGATAACCCCGTTCATTGAGGCCTTCCAGATGTTTCCGGAGTCAGAGGGATCAGGATATTGATAAGTATTTCCCCATGAAACCCCATCGTTACTATATTGGAATATCTTGTTCGTGTTTCCCTCTGGTGCGTACGGTGCGACTTCAAACACGCCGTCTGCGTCCGCCCTGTCAAGCAGGGCGGGCTTTTTGGAGATGTCCGTCGTTTCGTATACAATCCTGTCATAGGGTGCGCCGGCCGCACCGCTGGTTGTCTTTTTGAGCTTGCCGCAGCCGGGAAAGTTCTTTGCCGTGTTCATCGTAAAGGTGACTTCATCGGTGCTTCCCACGATGATTTCCTGCACAGGCATTTCGTATACTACCCCGTCTTTTATGGCAAGGCCTCCGAGCTGCACGGTGCTGCCGTCTTTGTTGACGTTTACGCTGTATTCGGAGTTATCTCCGGAGTCGCAAATCCAGCCTGTGGGGTCGCTGGGGTCTTCGTTGACCAGCCAGACCCAGGCATCTATGCCGGCGGGGGGCGTGAGCGGTATGAAGAAGTTGCTTGAAAGCGTCACCGCAAGGTTGGTGCTGTCACCTGTGGCGGTCTTGGCCGTCCGTCCTGTCTTTACCAGGGTGCCACTGTCGCTGTCTATTATGTCCATCCTGACTGTGATGTTGGAACCTGTTGGAACGGGCGGGATGTCAAAGTTGTAGTTGCCGCTTGAGTCGGCAGCGGAGCTGTAGACTGTCTTGACTCCGTTCACGGTCATCGTTATCTTTACGGTAAAGTTTCCGCCGCTCATCATTGCCAGTCCCAGGCTCTCGGCCGAGAAGGAGAGCTTCTGTGACTCTGGTTCGGAAGAGCTGCCGCCTGTGGTCTGTGACACAAGGCTGACCACGGCCTGTATATCGCCTGAGTTGACTAGGCTTATGATTTCTTCTGCCGAAGTATTGTTTGTACCCCCCCCCATGTATGCTTCACCGTCGTAGCTTGAGCTTCCGCCGTTGCCAGTGCAGGCGGTGAGGGCTATGGTAGGGATTGTGAGGAAGAGTTTTGTAAAGCTGAGTGACACTCTGCGTCTGTCTATCATGATATGTCTTATTAGCCTCTTCAAAAATCGGTCACTTTTGAAACTGCTTCTCATGCCTGCAATTATCCTATGAACTGGTTAGCTTTGTCAAGGGAGCGGACGAGAAGCCGTGTGACACCATATAGGGCTGCCCCTGCTGCATAAGGCAAGGGGAAACAGGTCTAGTCAGCCTATGTTCAAAGGGCAAAAAATCAAGGGTGGCGGCAGCTCGCAAGGTTCTAAAACCGCATCGGTTGCCGGAGCTGCCCCTATCGCGATTGTCGTGCCGGGGAGGGCGGGGATGGATTTTTTTAACAGGCTATTCTCTATATTTTTTTCAAGAACTGAAAAAGTTGAATCCCATCTGATTTTGCGGCTCTTTGAGAAAAAAATATAAAACCGTTTATTTGATAGAAATCAATGACTTTTTGCCTGTCAGAATCACATTCCAGAAAGTAGACTGCTCCTCCAATAAGTGCTTGTACTTCTTTGACGAAGTAGCTGATTATGTCAAGGAGTTCTGTTCCGGAAATAAGAGTGTTGTTCTTATCGGTGAAATTCTTTCCAAGTTGTGCAACTAAGATACCTGGTACGTTTATAAACTCATTGCCAGAATCTTCTGCTGTCCTCAGGAGTCTTTTCAGTACGCTTTTGGATACAGCATTCTTTTGAACCTGAATCAATTTGTTAGCCAGAGTAAAATACGCGATAAATCTTTTTCCTTGAAAGACAAGATAAGTTACAGCCTGATTTTTTGAGGAAAAGTCAAAGGCGTTATTTTTTAGAAATGACTCAACTTCATCATTCAGCGGGCATGAGAATGAAAGAAGAAGTTTATTCATCTCTGAAATCTCTGCTTCGTCTGATAGTTCATTAAGGCGAAGGACTGAAAAAATCTTTTCGCCAATTTGTAAAGCAATCACTTTGCAAGCTTCAGGAACTGGAGCAGGTTTTTCCTATTGTCATCTGTTTGAACACGAAAAACCTTTGTTACTGGCGGATTCTTTGAAGGGGCTTCCAGAATGTCCGCAAGTATTTTTGCAGATTCATCTGAACTAATAATCATTGGTTTTCTGATGCTTGCTGTTGACATAGTTTGCCCCCTTAAAAAGAATTGTCTTTAACAATATGCTAACACACAGAAAAAATACTGTCAATCGTTTAGTGGGCGATAAGCTCCGCTGGTAAGCCCCCAGCGGTTTGCGTGAGGGGATGCCAGGGCATCGAGGGCAGTCACTGCATCGGGAGCCGGAGCTGCCCCTATCGCGATTGTCGTGCCGGGGCGGGCGGGGATGTCGTCCCTGCACTGGTGGTCTGCGCCGAGGTCAGGGGACATCCTTGGTGGTGAACCAGTCTGCTGTTTTTCCGGCAATTGTTATGGTTGAGTATAAGCCCACAGCACTGGTTACGTCTATGATGGCGTAATACTCTCCTACCCCTTCTGTAGCTGTAAGAGAATCCCAGTCGCCATCACTGTTCTTGTATGCGAAGTCACCCGGTTCCCACGAAACTATGCTGGAGGCGTTACCGGTGAAATCGTAAATGTTGGGCGGTGCTGAAGGATTGCCTGTCCAGTTTGTCTCTAATTTGATTTTAGGAGGATTGCTGTAGTCGAGTAGGGGCCAGTTTTGATCCCATTTAAGAGAGGTGTTCATTTCCAGGGCAACGGTGTCAACCTCATCGCTTTGGAATGTGACAGCTTTTATGTAGTATACCACGTTACCGACCAGTGCCAGACCGTCTACCGTCAGGGTCTTTCCGATGTTTTCAGTGAATTCCGGGCTGTCCTCCGAGTAGTAGCTATAGCTTCCACTTCCATCCGTCACCCTGTAGACCCATGCCTCCACACCAGCCGGGGGAGTGAGTGAAATTGTCACGGTGGAAGACAGCGTTACGGCCAGGTTGGTGCTGTCACCTGTGGCGGTCTTGGTCGTTTGTCCTGTCTTTACCAGTGTGCCCGTGTCATCGTACACATCCATCCTGACTTTGACGGTGGAACCAGTGGGAACGGGCGGGATGTCAAAGTTGTAGTTGCCGCTTGAGTCGGCAGCGGAGCTGTAGACTGTCTTGACTCCGTTCACGGTCATCGTTATCTTTACGGTAAAGTTTCCGCCGCTCATCAT
>JAFTEK010000318.1 GCA_017453705.1 Treponema sp. | reverse complement strand
GACAGCCTCTTCGTATTCGTCCTTTGGAACCGCATAGGCAACTGCCAGCTGACGATAATGCCGCATGGCCTGTTCCATAAAAGAGTCAAAAAGCTCCGGGGACATTTCAGCGTCCGATACCGCCTCCATCTGCGCGTTCAGGGCTTCAAGGGCGGGCAGGTACTGGAAATAAGCGTATAGCGATGGATAGTCAGCCGATTCGCTCCCCAGGCTTCTTATCAAAAGTCCTTTGTCCATGTAGGATAAATCAATCGGTAGGCTTATTCCACACTCATCAAAGTTTGAATAGTCAATCCCTGAACGGGAACAGGAGGATGCAAAAAGAGCAAAAATAAAAGACGACAGCAACGCTAATATGCGGCGGAAATACAATCCCACGTTATGAACCATAAAAAAGAAACCAACTACAGGAGAATATGGTTACTAGGTAAAAAGACATTGCACAGCCTTGCATAAACATTTGTTTTTTTATATACTTATGTTTATGGCGCTTTAGCTCAGCAGGATTAGAGCAACTGCCTTCTAAGCAGTGGGTCGGCGGTTCGAGTCCGCCATGCGTCAGACAATATTTTAACACTCCCATTCACTTGAAAGCATCTTGTAAATTCATTATACTTCTCCCACCGGGGTGACAGAAAGCATTTTATCATTTTATAATGTGTGTTCTGTCTGAGATTACACCCGCAGAACCTGATCCGGTTGATACCGGCGGAGGAAGGACATGAAAAAGAGAGTTCTCAATCCAATTATCTTTAGCGCAGGGCTTATCTTGCCCTTGTTTTCACTCACAATCTTGGCAGGATGCAACAAAAAAGAAACGCATGCCACGAATGCCAGCAAACAAGTTCCAGAGGAAAGGCTTGAAGAAGTCGTAGCGTACACCTACGACAGTTTCGCAGGTGAATGGGGACCTGGGGAAGAACTTATACAGAAGTTTCAGGAAACAACAGGCAAGAAGCTAACCTTGATAGACTGTGGAGAGGGGATTCAAGCCTTGAACAGGGCCGTTCTAGAAAAGTCAGACCCAAAAGCTGATGTAATAATCGGAATAGACAACAACCTTGCGCCCAAAGCTAGGGAACAGGACATTCTGGAAGCTTACAAGCCAAAGAATGCTGATAAGCTCATAGATAAAAGACTTGTCAAGGAACTAGGAGGAGACTGGATTCTTACCCCATACGATTACAGTCACTTCGCCATGATATTCGATACGGAGAGCAAGCTGGAACAGCCGACTTCCCTTGAGAGCTTGACAAAGGACATTTACAAGAAAAAAATCATTCTAATGGATCCGAGAACTTCCACCCCCGGGCTGGGATTTCTGAGTTGGACAGTCAGTGTCTATAATGACAAAACCCTGGAATATTGGAAAGCTTTGAAACCCAGTATACTGACCATGACAGCCAGCTGGAGCGAAGGCTGGGGAATGTTCCAGGACGGAGAAGCTCCTCTTGTTGTAAGCTATACAACAAGCCCTGCCTACAATGTGGAATATGACAAGAACTACCGCTACAAGGCTCTTGTCTTTGAGCAGGGGCATGTGGAGCAGGTTGAAGGCTATGGCTTGCTAAAAAATGCCCCAAACAAAGAAGGAGCCAAGCTTTTCATGGACTTCATGATTTCCGCCGAAGCTCAGAATGCCCTGCCTCTGACCCAATGGATGTATCCTGTGAACAATGAAATCTCATTGCCCCAAAGCTACATAGAAGCAGCCCCCCTCCCAGGAAAGACACTGGAAAGCGATGGAGAAAAGACGGAAAAGATTCTTGACTCCGTGATAGAAATAATAACGAAATGACCGGACATATCGGCAGGGCTGTAATAATCATTGCAGCCCTTGCTTTCTGCTCCGTCATACTCTCATTCTTCCTGCCACTGGCAAAAGCGTTTTTCTATGCCCTCCCTTGCAGTTCCAGTTCCTTCACTTATGGGGTAGCCCGGCTAGCAAGGATAGCGGGTTATACCTTCGCCGAAGCCGGGGCATCCACTCTGCTGGCGATTGCAATAGGAATTCCAGCCGCATTCCTCATTGCAAGGAGATCTTTCCCCGGCAGAAGGCTCCTGGCATCTTTTGCCGCCATACCGCTTTGCGTTCCCCCGCTCATCGTCGCATTGGGTTATATCTCCAGCTTTGGAATGTCAGGACACCTGAACCGCATCATTGCGCTCAGAACGGGAGGAAAG
>JAFTEK010000317.1 GCA_017453705.1 Treponema sp. | reverse complement strand
TGCCATCTCTTCCAATGTCACCTCGCTGCTTCCAAGTGCCAGTGACAATCCTGTTGATTCTTCGCTTCCTTTCAAGGAATTGAATCCCAGAAGATATAGGCGATCCATGTATGTCTTTATTCCAATCTCGTGGAGAAGGTATACCGCCGGGATGTTCAGGCTGGATGCAAGCGCGGTGCGGAACCGGACAGGGCCGTTATATCGGTTGTTAAAGTTGAGGGGAACATAGATCCCGCTGGATCCAAAGTCCTGTTGTATGTCAGGGAGCACGGTGGCAGGTGAAAAGCCTTCTTCTAGTGCAAGGGCGTATAGGAAGGGCTTCATTGAGCTGCCGGGCTGGTTTTTCACTGTGACTCCATCTATTTGTCCTGAGTGCGCGTCATCGTCAAAAGAAGCGTTGCCCGCCCATGCCAGGACTTCCCCTGTTTTGTTGTCCAGGACGATTGCGGCTCCGTTGTGGATTCTAGAATCCTTGTATTCCTCAAGTTTCTTTTGTATGAGGAATTCCGCCTGGACTGTGAGCCTGCTGTCCACTGCCAGATTCAATGTAGGAGGGATAATCTGTTTTTTTTCGCCATAAACTTTTATGACATGGTTGACAAAGTGCATACAGACGGACGGATATTGAAAGCTTTTCTCAAGGTCTGATCCTGCGGGGCGGCGCGGGATTTCGGCAAGTTTTGCGCATTGTTCTGGAGTTAGGGTTGATGGCTCGCAAGAGAAGAATGATCTGGCCGCGCTTCCGACTCCTTCCACCTGCTGGCCGAAGGGAACAGAGTTAAGATACAGTTCCAGAATATCATCCTTGGAAAGCTTTACCTCCAGGTATATGGCTCTCATTGCCTCCAGTGCTTTTACTGAAAGGTTGACTTTGCCTTTCCTAGGCCAGATTATGCGGGCAAGCTGCATTGTTATCGTGGATGCCCCGCTTACAACCCTTCCGGCTCTGCCGTTCTGTACTGTGGCGCGGGCAAGGGAGAAGATGTCAACACCACAGTGCCTGTAGAAGTTCTTGTCTTCAGTCGCGATGAATGTCTCTATCAATCCTGTACCCATCTTGTCAAGCGGATAGTATTCCCGCCTGAGTCCGTCTTGGAGAGGCATGATGTGGAGCAGCACCCCGTTCCTGTCGTAGAAGCGGCTTGAATACTGTCTGTTCTGGAATCTTGTGAGCGTCCGTGAGGGCAGGAGAAGTATTGTCAGGTATGACATTGCCAGCAGGAGGAATACTGATAGCAGGATTAGAAGTATTTTTTTCATCAGTATCTAAATTAAAGACCTGATGAACAGGATAAGAAGGCAGCTTCCGGTGATGAGCTTGAGGCCTGTTCCTGTGATGAAACCGAGGAAGGAGTAGCAGGCGGAGCGGAAGGCTCTCTTGAAGTCACTTGCATCGTGGATTATTTCCCCGATAAGGGCACCTATGAAGGGACCCAGGAATATGAGCAATATTTGTCCTGTCAGCACTCCGGCGAGCACTCCCAGCATACTGCCTATTCCTCCGGCTTTGGAGCCTCCGGATTTTTGTGTAAAATATGAAGGAACCAGATAGTTGATGACTTCGACAATGACACATACTATGCCTGCCACAATAAGGACTGTGGTGCTTATGCCGTCTTTTGAATGGATGAAGTGTCCTGTGAGCAGCCCGCCAAAGCAGATGGGAATTCCGGGAATGCCCGGTATTATGCAGCCGATGAGTCCTATGGCAAAAAGAAGGCTTGCCGCCACAATAAGAACTATATCCAACACGCCCATGAGACAAATTTAGCGGAATATGGATTTTTTTTCAAGTTCTGTCAAGTTCTATCTTGAAGGTGGCAGTAATCTGCATTATACTCATTTGTTATGGAAGAAAGAAGCCTAAGGAGGTTCTTGAAATGAAAAAGCTTTTTAATGTTTTTGCTTTTGTCCTGGCATCATTTGCCTTCTCTGCATGTATGAGCACGACTGGCGGTGGTGCCGTCGGTGCGGACAGAAGCCAGGTGATGCTCGTGAGCGAGGCCACGATGAACCAGCAGGCGGATTCTTCTTATGCGGAAGTCCTTGCCGAAGCCAAGTCCAGTGGAACTCTGAATCCCAATGCGGCCACTACAGCCAGGGTTAGGAATATAGCCAACCGCCTGATAGCCCAGGTTGGGGTGTTCCGGGAGGATGCACTCCGTTGGAACTGGCAGGTGAATGTTATTCAGGAGGACACTATAAACGCATGGTGTATGCCTGGTGGAAAGATAGTCGT
The DNA here is from genome assembly GCA_017453705.1 of Treponema sp. Taxonomy (GTDB): domain Bacteria; phylum Spirochaetota; class Spirochaetia; order Treponematales; family Treponemataceae; genus Treponema_D. Next base: position 4,132 of record JAFTEK010000317.1, on the reverse strand, counting down.
TTACACCGGGATTATTGAATCCCTTAACCTGACTGATGGCGAGCTTGCTGCGATAATGGGGCATGAGATTTCACATGCCCTTAAAGAGCATAGCCGTGAACAGGCCAGCAAGCAGGTTCTTTCAAGCATCGGGGTTTCTGTTGTTTCTGAGATAGCAGGTCTGGGGGATCTTGGGAACCTGGCCCTTGCCTTAGGGGTCCAGTATGGGCTTACCCTGCCGTTTAGCCGTAAGTGTGAGACCGAGGCTGATAATATGGGCACGGAGCTTATGGCCAGAGCCGGATATGACCCCCACGAGGCGATAAACGTCTGGAACAAGATGAATGCGCTTGGCGGAAGCTCAACCCCTCAGATTCTTTCAACGCACCCGTCCAATGATTCTCGAATAAAGAATCTGACTGGTGTGGCGGAGACCGTCTATCCCCTCTATATATCAGCAAGACACTAGGGAGTTAACATTGAATAATCCGCATTCGGATTATTCAGTGTTTCACTAGGCCTGTTTCAAGTTACATTTTACGGAGATTATTGTTAATAAAATATGAAGAGACTACAACGATATAGTTATATTTTGTTTTTGACGGCAGCTTTGGCTGTCACCCCCCTGTCTGCCAAGGGCTTTTTCAGCAAGCTCTTTGGCAAGAGCAGCAGCACGTCCAGTGGTGCAGTGGGTGCTGACCGTGAGCAGCTTTTCCTTGTTTCCGCCGAGGAAATGGACAACGCTTCCAAGGAACAGTATGCCCAGGTTCTGAGCGAGGCGGAGAAAGCCGGAACTCTGAACACTGACAAGGCCGTATACAACCGGGTTCAGGCCGTTGCCAAAAAGCTGATAGCACAGACCGGCGTTTTCCGTGAGGATGCCCTCAAGTGGGATTGGCAGGTTAACGTTATAAAGGAAGAGACGGTTAATGCTTGGTGTATGCCGGGCGGTAAGATTGTCGTCTACACTGGAATCATTGACTCCCTTGAGCTTACTGATGGGGAGCTGGCCGCCGTCATGGGGCACGAAATAGCTCATGCCCTCAAGGAGCATAGCCGTGAGCAGGCCAGCAAGCAGGCTTTACAGAACGCAGGCATCTCTGTGGTTTCGCAGGTTGCGGGGCTTGGGGATGTGGGGCAGACCGTCCTGGTGCTGGGTACTCAGTACGGTCTCACCTTGCCTTTCAGCCGTGAATGTGAGACAGAGGCCGACAACATGGGCACGGAACTTATGGCCAGAGCCGGGTATGACCCCCACGAGGCCATAAAGGTGTGGGAAAAGATGAATAAGCTCGGCGGAAGTTCCGTTCCCCAGATTCTTTCCACCCACCCGTCCAATGACAACCGCATAAAGAACCTTACTTCTGTTGCTGAGACCGTCTATCCTCTTTATAAAGAGACGCTCAAGAAAAAGAAATAGTGGGCATCTCTAAAGGGCATCTCTAAAACATGCTTCCAGCGGTTTTTAGGGAAAATGATTACAATAGCAGGCAAGAAGGGCTGCCCATAAGAACTGGGTCAGCCCTTTTTTTTGTTCTTCTACTTTGCTTGCTTTATTCCTTCGTAGACTTTTTCCAAGAAGCTGGATGAAACGGCTTTGCTTACAGGGTAGAAAGTTACAAGCTCTGCATGGTTGCCATCAACGAATATACCGGCACAGCCTGTGAGTTTTTTCCCGTTTATAATGTATTCATACTGCACCCTGGTCATTTTTCCATCCGTATCGGTTTTGGAAACTGAGGGGTCTTTTGCATGAAGGCTGTTCAGCATAACCGAGACGTTGTTGGAGAGAAGGGCATCACCGTCAACATCTCCTGAGCCAAAGTCGTATATGTAATAGCAGACGAGCCTCTTGTAGTTGTCGTTGGAATAAACGTCCACAGAGCCATTTGCAAGGGCAGCTCCTTTCATGTTGTATGGTTTGAATTTACCGGGATATGAGAATTCAGAACTTCCCATGCTGTGGACTGGCCATTCGGATTTGACAATGTGCGCGTCAGATGTCCAGTATTTGCCAGCCCCGTACAGGATTGCAAAAACCGTGATGCAGAATGTCAGGGCAAGGAGCTTGGCCTTCTGGCTTTTCTTGTTTACGATTGCTGACACTGCAAGCCCCGCCAGCGCACCCGCTACGAATGCCCCCGCGTCGTTCATGGCTGCCCGAGAGGGGAAGAACATCCTGCTTGCCAGTAGGAATGCGAATGCCAGAATTAGGATGTATAAGATGCTGAAGTGCTTGGAAAGCTCTTCAATTTGACTTTTGCTGCTGTTGTCCATAATAAAAAACTCCTTTTGCAAATATTGGACCTGCTCGGGAACTGAGTTTTCCGAACAGGTGACGAGTCCAAAATTGTTGAAATAGTGCGGTTTTGGACATCGTTGATTTACATCTCGTGTCAACTACTCAAATTTGCTATGAACGCTGTCTGATGCCTCCTGTACGTCCTCAAGTGTCTCCTTGAATGCCAGGAAGTATCCGGCAAGAACGGCCTCCGCATGGGCACAGCCTGTGAAGGTTATGTTCCATGTCTCATGTGCGTCACGCAGGCAGTCATAGAGGGCATCCAAGTTCCTTCCGTAATACTCCGGCAATGGCAGGCTTTGTACAAGTTGCTCGTGCAGGCTTTCCTTGTCAGTGACTTGGGACAGGTCTACCGTGTAGTGTTTTGTGCTGCTATCTTCTCTGGGTAAAGATAATCCTTTGTCGCTAGAGTCCATATTGTCCTGTTTCCTTATTCACTGCCGTAGAGCAGCTCAAATGTCTCGTAGTGATCCCCGGTGTAATAGATAAGCCCGTCGTTGGAGAACACGATTCTCTTTGCCCCGCGAGATTTCTTTCCCATTGTGTCTATGTCACACTCGGTGTAAGTACGTCCTGCCTTTTTGGGGAGCAGTCCTTCCCTGTTGCCAAAACGGTCTCCGCCTATGCTCTTTCCGGGAGCCGCGTCGTCAACGCTGGAGTATTTATCACCCCAGCCCAGCTTTCGTGCCTCAGCCTTTGTGATGAAGTTGTCAGGGAGATGACCGTAGAGGTGGATGTAGAGTGCCACGTCATCCTTTGTCGTGTACTGGCCGTTTATGGACAGGGAGGGTGTGCCATCTGTGATTTCTTCAAGAAGGGGCGTGTCACCTGCTGACAAACCGTACCAGTCAGGGGTTGCCGGCTGGACGGGAGAGTCATCGGCTGCCTGGGCTTCATCAGGCTCGGCAAGAGCAGGTGCTTGCACCGTCTCCGTGTTTGACGGCTCTGTGCCGGGAAGCAGGACCGCGACAGTCGGTTTGTCCGCCCCGCATATAAGTTCCGCGTTTCCGTTCTCCTCTCCCCGCGACCACTTCCTGAAGGCGACGATTGCCAGCAGGACGATGACGACTATGGAGAGGATTTTCCGCGTCTTGTTCCAGTCCTTGCTTTTGCCTTTGTTGTCTGATTCAGTTTTCATAGAGCCTCAACAGTGTTTCTACTTCCTCTGCATAAATGTCTATGCCGCTTTTCCAAAATGCCTTGTCACGGATGTCAAATCCCGCCTTGGCACACAGGTCTTCACATGACATGCTGCCTGTGTCGGCAAGAAGGTTTTCGTAAGTCGCCGTGAAAGCCGATCCTTCCTTGCGGTACTTGGCATAAAGTGAAGCCGCAAAAAGCTGGCCAAACGCATAAGGAAAGTTGTAGAAGTCCAGCTCCGTGCTGTAATAGTGGCACTTGACAGCCCACATATATTCGTGTCTCTCATCACACAGGCCGTCACCATAGCTCTTCTCTTGTGCCTCCGCCATAAGTCGGCAGAAGTCGTCCGCAGAAAGCTCTCCTTTCTCGCGTTCCGCAAAAACGGCTCTCTCAAAGTAGAAGCGGGACAATATGTCCACTAAAACTTGGCTCACGTCCTGAAGATCCATCTCGATTAAAATGCCTTTGTCTTCATCGGATGCTTTGGCTATCATGTCCTGCTTTACCAAGGTCTCTGCAAAGGTTGAAGCTGTCTCTGCCAGGGTCATAGGGTAGTCAAAGAACAGGGGGCTTTTCCCTTTCATGCAGGAAAAGTGGAAGGCGTGTCCCAGCTCGTGGGCGAGCGTGATTACGTCCGAGAATTTGCCGGTAAAGTTGCACAGTATGCGGCTCTGGTGGTCCTTGGCAAAGTCCTCGTCATAAGCACCG
>JAFTEK010000316.1 GCA_017453705.1 Treponema sp. | reverse complement strand
TTGCCCTTGTACGACGAGTAACCGTGTACATGATACTTCTGCTCCTTTGACCAAAACGAGGAGTAGGCGTTGTCGTCTATTTCGAGCCTCTTCATCTTCCCTTTCTGGTTGAGGGCATAGACATACTTGATGCTTGCCATATCAAAAGATATTGTGACATCTTTCCCGACAGACGCGTCAAGGGTGTAGATTTTCCATTCGCTGTCAGAAAACTGGGCTTGGGATGCAGTCCAGGCAGCTGTCAAGAATAACAGTATAAGTAAACGTGTGATTTTCATAAAATGCCTTTTACAGTTGTTACAATATCTTATTACGCTTTTGGTATACATAAGTTACGCTATCGTTTCGGAACCTCCCTGCCATCGAGGACGCATCTTATCACGGATGAAAGATAGAGTCTGTCGGCTTTATCTTCCGAAAGATTCTCTGGGTCGCCGTAAGCCGTGAAGACTGAACTTTCGTCCTCAAGGTCGGTGACGCATTCATATCGCTTGTCCTTGTCAATCAGGTAGATGTACTCTATGTAGGATGAGGAGTACCCTCCGAACCCGTTCTGCCCCTTGGTCATGCAATGCAGTATGCAAAGCGAATCACAGCAGTATCTGGTCTCCACTTTGGAAATGTCGAACGTCTCCGGGTTCTTGGCCAGCTCCAGCAGCGTGGCCTTGAGCTGTTTCTCGGCTTTCCTTTCAATGCCGGACTTGCATGCGGCAAGGAGCAATAAAACGGACACAGACATTGCAAGTGCGATGGCGATTCTTCTCATGGCAATGCTATTTGGATAGTTCGTCGATTTTCCTTTTCCCTTCCAGGACCAATCCCCTTAATGCGTCCAGTTCCTCTGCGGAAAGGGTTACCGAGGAGTTGCTCTTGTATGTGTCAACAGAAAGGCGGATGTCCCACTTCTTGCCGGAATTGGTGGCCACAAGTGCTATGTCGTCCTTGGTCACATAGAAGTACTCCTCCTCGTGCTCGACAGCCCTGTTCAGGTTGCCCTTTATCTCGTCAATGGCCTTGACGAATGCGTCGCATTCCCCATACAGGATTTCGGCATTCTCCCATGAATAATAGTATTCGTTGCCGCAGTCCTTCCGCAGGTTAATGTAGTTCAGGGTGTCCGTTCCCACTTGCACGCTGTGGACAGTGAAGGTGATGGTCTTGACTTTGCCGAGGGGATATATGTCCCTGTGGAGCATCATACCGTTCGATGTCAGGCTGTCGATCTTCTGCTTCTGCAGTTTCAGGGAATCCACGACAGTCTCCACAGCACCTTTGTCCTGCGGGTTTTCGGCATTCTTCTTGTTTGAGCCGCCTTTGTCGCACGCGGCAAACATCAGGGCAAAGCCCAGGAATAGCAGGTAAAGCTTTTTCATAATCATTCTTTGTTGGTGAAACACTTTTTTACGGGTGCAAAACAACAAAAGTCCTGTGACATAACACGTCACATTTCAGAATGTTGCTAATTCTCTTTTTTTCAGAAAAGTTCCGGGTGCCTGAGCTTGTCCTCCATAGAGTCAAGTTCCTTCAGGAGCCTGTCAACATCCCGCTCGGTTTCCTTGCAGGCGGCAAGGATGTTCGCGCTGCCTGTGCGGAAGTAGTCCTTCTGCATCCTGCGCATTTCGCGCACCTTTCCTACGAAGGTGTCTTTCAGCTTGTTGTAATCTGTGTTTTCCATATCTTGTCATTTTTTCGGATTGTCAATTTCTGTTTTGTGCTTTGTCGCAAGCAGGCCTTTCGAGTATCTGCACGTCCCGCTGGCCAGCATGTTTGCGGTTCTGACAGTCGTCTCTCCACCTATGGCGGAAAGCAGGTACGCCCTTTCTGTGGCGCACGACACATCGTCAACACTCGCAGGGTTGAACGTGCGCTTGCAGCACTTCGCGCAGTTCCTCTTGTGGAACAGCATCTGGCTTTCGCCGTCTGGGAACGGGTTTTCCCGTGTCATTCCTTGCCGCTTCATCGTTTGGTCTTTCAGTGTGCTGCGAGTTGTTTCCTGTACAGGGTGTCGGAGAGCGTCGCGGCAAGTCTCACCGCTTCTTCAATCTCAAGCATCTCCGCAGGGGTCAGCTCGCGCTTCGGTGCGCTTTCCCCGCCGTCCCTCTCCGTCCAAAGGCTGTGCTTCACGCAGTACGCCGTCTCAAGGCGTTTGAGCATCTTTTTCCGCTCCTTTGCGTAGTTGGCGGTATGGAAAGAGTACATCGACATAATCTCCGCGTATTCATAGCTGGTTGCGTCAACATACACAGTCTTCAGGTGCTTTGAGTAGGTGGACTCAGCCGCTCTTGCATAGCCGATTGTCTGTGTCATTATCGCAAGCAGCATGACCATCCCGTATTTGTCCTTGTACTTTATCTCGTACTGTCTGGTACGGTTGTCCTCCAAGTCGTCAATACTCATCCCGTGCTTTGCCAGCAGCGCGTTGAGTCTGGCTTTCGCCGCCAGAGCCTCGTGGTACTCGCCCTGTTCGGCGAGCCTCTTGATCTTCAACAGTTTCTCCTTGATGTTTTCCTGTTCCATATTCGTTTCTCTTTT
>JAFTEK010000315.1 GCA_017453705.1 Treponema sp. | reverse complement strand
TACACGGTTGAGGCGACCGGTACGGGCGAGATGGAGCACAGGATGACCCAGATGATCATCAACAGCCAGACCACGAGCCTTGTCGTGTCTCTCCTGTCCGTGTTCTTGATCATAACCCTGTCATTCAAGTCTGTCTGGGCAGGTCTGCTGGGAGCCGTGCCGCTCGCATTCGCCATCATGCTCAACTACATGACGATGGGATTTGCCAAGATAAACCTGGATTTCATAACGAGCATCATCGCGTCGGTCGTCGTCGGTGTCGGAATTGACTACACCATCCACTTCCTTACGACATACCGCGAGGAGAGATCCAGGAGCCGCGACCTCATCGAGGTGACAAAGAGGACCTTCAAGAAGAGCGGGCACGGAATCGTGACCAACGCCCTTGCGGTCGGCTTGGGCTTCATAGTCCTCTGCCTGTCCAAGTTCGTCGTCCTGCGCTACATCGGAATACTTGTCGCGATTGAGATGATTGCGTCCAGCTTCCTTGCCATGACGATTATCCCCGGAATCCTCAACCTGACTGACCCCAAGTTCATGCGCCCCAAGGTGGAGCCAAAGGCTGTGGTTGTCACGGATGAGGACGAAGAGGAATAAGGTAAGGTAAAAAGCTTCCCTGCCTGTCCGGAGGGCAGGGGGCTTGGAGGGAACCTCGAAAAATCGCTGCAAGCGGGTTTTCGAGATGCCCTTGAAAAAAAAGTTGAAAAAGATTTGCGGATTGTGTAACTATATGATTGTCAATTCGTTTAATCTTTTGAACACACGAGGAAAAGAAAGAAAGCACGGTGTGCCGCTTTTCCCCAAGAAATGAAAGCATTGTTGAAGAGGAGATTCGACTATGAAAAAGATTTCTAAGAGCTTTGTTGCTGCTGCTTTTGTCCTGGCATCTTGTGCCGCCGCTGTTTTTGCCGATGAGAAGGGAACTGCCGTCATGCAGGCCGCCCTTGACGTTGAGAAGCCCAAGTTCTCCAAGTCCGTTGTCGCCATGGTGCTCAAGGATCTCAAGTCAGGGAGCGAGGAAGTCCGCCAGGTGATGGAGTACGGACGCAACCGCGATGACGGCGCGGGCAACAAGGTCAACGATGTCGTCATGCTCTTCCAGTCACCGGCCAACATCAAGGACACCCGCTTCTTGCAGAAGGAGAACCACGGCAAGGACGATGACAAGTGGATTTACCTGCCCGCCCTCAAGCAGACCCGCCGTGTCAACACCAGCGAGGGAAGCAAGGCGTTCGTCGGCTCTGATGCCTCTTATGATGACATGTCCACCCGTGAGATAACTGAGGACGACCACCAGTATCAGGGCGTGGAGGAGAAGGTCGTGCGCGGAACCAAATACACCTGTGACAAGGTGAAGGAAGTTCCATACGACAAAAAGAAGAGCCAGTACAGCTACAGGATTACCTGGGTCGATCAGGCCAGCCATGTTCCGGTTTACACTGAGATGTATGACAAGGACGGAAAGCTGGAGAAGACCCTTGAGGTTCCAACCATCGTCAACTACAAGGGATATACGATAACCAAGGAAGCCATCCTGACCAACGTGCAGAAGAAGCACTCGACTTCACTGGTCATCCAGAAGCTTGCCGTTGACGAGCCGATTCCTGACCGCGTGTTCACGGCTGAGTTCCTGAACACCGGAAAGTAAGACAACAGATTTTCTTTCTAGCCTTGACTGGAGGGGGTAGTGGACTGCCCCCTCCAGTTCTTTTATCTCAAAATATATGGTAATAAAATAAAGAAAGTGTTATACTGTTTACTAAGCTGCCATTGCGATAGGGCTGTGGCAAAGGGGTGTATATGATTATAAAAAAGCTTGCGGCCTGCGTAGCTGTGGCAGCCGTTCTTGTTTTGGGCGCGGCGGCTCAGGATGACTGGGGCGACGATGCTTTCGGCTCTGATTCTTTTTCTGACGGCTCTGACTCTTTTGGAGGCGACGACGACTGGGGTTCCTTTGACAGTGGTGATTCATCTTCCGGTCTTTTCGGTGGTCTCCCCATAACATTCAGCGGCAGGCTGACCTTTGACGGCCGCTATTACTTTGCGAAGGATGATTCGGAGTATTTCGGATACACAAAAATCAATGATACAAGGTTTCCTGAAAACCATCTGCTTTATCTTGATACGACAAAACTCGCGTTTACAAAGAACAATCTTCTTACGACGATGATTCCCTGGGGTGATACCTACCCGAAAGTCGAAGACTTGACTGATGACATGGAAAACTATTATGAGGAGATAGGATACAGCAAGGTTGACTACGCTGACAACACCCTCAAGGCCAGCCCTGCGGCAAGGCTTGGCATAGGATACAGCGGGGACAGGGCGGACGCTAACCTTGTCCTTAACCTGACCGAGAACACCCTCAAGAACTACCAGCAGGACATAATCGACGAGCTTTTGCTGCGCGGATATTTCATAGACAGCAGGCTCAAGATAGAGGCCGGCAAGATGAAGCTGGTCTGGGGCAAGGGCGACAAGCTCCATGTGCTTGACAACTTTAACGCCGATGACTACACGGACTTCATCATACCCGACTACATAGACCGCCGCATTGCAACCCCGATGCTGCGTGCCGTCTATTCGTTCAACACGGCATCCCCCTTCTCGATGGAAGCCGTCTGGACACCTTTCCTTCCCACGGACCGCTTTGCCAAGGAAGGGATGTGGATGCCCGCGTCATACGCAAAACTCAAGTATATCACACAGTCTGCCCTTCTGTGGAATTTCAGCAGGACACTTGATTTAACGAGCCTTACGTCATTTGACGAGGATGACCTTTATGCCGACACCAACAGCCTCAAGTATTCACAGGGGGGCTTCAAGGTGGCCGGAACAGCCGGCCCGCTTGACTGGGGCGTGAGCTACTACTTTGGCCGCTACAAGCAGCCTTCCGCCAACCTGGATGATATGCTGACCCCGATAGCCAAAATCATCGCCTACAAGCAGGCTGTGGAAAGCTACACGGCTGCGGCAGAAGCAGCGATTAAGGCGAACAATAATGCAGCGGCTGCAAACTATGCAGCCCTGGCATCTGAGGCCGGGAGAAACGCACAGGAGCTTTTAAATAAGCCCATAGGTCTTCCTTCTCTTGACTATGACAGGAAACAGACCGTGGGGCTTGAGTTTGCCACGGTCATAGGACGCTTCAACCTGCGCGGTGAGGCCGGCTTCAACGTTACCGAGGACTGGGCGGGGGACGACCCCTGGGTGCACAACAACTCCGTGCAGTGGCTCTTCGGCTTTGACTTTGACCTGCCTGTGAGCAACCTGAACGTCAACATACAGGAGACCGGAACCTACATACTGAACAGCGGTGACATAGAGGACGGGCTGTTCAAGGAATTTGACGTGGACTACGACCCCAAGGATCGCTACACCAATGACAAGCTTGTTGTCAACATCTCCGACTCATGGTTAAATGACCGCCTCAAGCCCGAAGTGACGCTGATGTGGGGAATTGAGCGGGGGGACTTTGTGCTGCAGCCCAAGTTCACTTTTGCGCCGAACCCCAACCTTGCCTTCACATTGAGCGGAATGATGATATACGCCAAAGACGAGTACAGCGAGTTCTACAGCTGGAAGAACAACAACTTTGTCAACCTGGGAGTCAAGTTCGAGTTCTAGGGGACATTATGGCATCTCGAAAAATCGCTACAGTTGAAACTTCGTTGTGACTTCCGGCGATTTTTCGATATTGCCGTATAGTCAATCTCACTTGTGGAAAGCCCTCCTTTGGAGGCACTCTCTGAAAACTGTGCTTGAACAGTTTTCAGAGATGCCCTATACTTGAGCCTATATGGAGAAGATAGTCATACAGGGGGCGAGGGAGCACAACCTCAAGAACATCAACGTGGAGCTGCCCCGCAACAAGCTTGTCGCGATAAGCGGACTTTCTGGCAGCGGCAAGTCCTCACTTGCATTCGACACCCTCTTTGCTGAGGGTCAGAGGCGTTACATGGAAAGCCTGTCATCCTACGCCAGACAGTTCCTGGGCAGGATGGACAAGCCGGACGTGGATTTGATAACCGGCCTTTCCCCCGCCATATCAATCGAACAAAAGACCACCCACAAAAACCCGCGTTCCACCGTCGGTACGGTGACGGAAATCTATGACTACTACCGGCTTCTCTTTGCCAGGATTGGCAAGGCGCACTGCCCATCCTGCGGAAGGGAGATAAAGGAACAGTCCATAGACCAGATTATAGGCAGCATCCTCTCGTGGAGCGAGGGAACCAAGCTGACAATCCTCGCGCCCATAGTCAGGGGCAAGAAGGGGGAACATGCAAAGCTGCTTTCCGACGCGCTCAAGTCCGGCTTCAGCAGGGCCAGGATAGATGGGCTTATGGTCTCGTTGGACGACTCCATCAAGCTCGACAAGCAGAAGAAACACACAGTGGAAATCGTCGTGGACAGGCTTGTTTTGCGTGAGGACATAAGAAGCCGCCTTGCGGACTCAATAGAGACTGCCCTCAAGAATGCCAATGGGGTTGTCATAGTGCTCAGGCGTGTGAGCAAAGGGGAGGACGCTTACAAGGCTGTCGTCGCCGCCTTGGATGCAAAGGGGACTCCATATGACACGGAGGCCGACTACATAGAGCAGGAGGTTTTCTTCTCACAGAAGAACGCGTGTCCTGACTGCGGTATTTCCATACCGGAACTGCAGCCCCGCCTCTTCTCGTTCAACAACCCCTATGGAGCCTGCCCTGACTGCACGGGGCTGGGGGAGAAGATGGAATATGATGAAAAGCTCATCATGCCTGACCCATCGCTTTCTTTCAACGAGGGGGGGCTTGCCCCCTACAACCCTGAAAGCTCCTGGAATGCCTCGATGTTCAGCGCGATTGCCTCCGCCGGGGGCTTTGACCTGGACACCCCGCTGGGAAAGCTGACCAAAAAGCAGAAGGACTTCCTGTGGAACGGGGATGAGGACAAGAATATCCGCTGGGTCTACCACAAGCAGAGCGGGGAAGGCACAAGCACCTACAACCGCCCCTGGATTGGGGTTTATGCGGACATGAGGCGGCGCTACGCGGAGTCCTGGGGCGAGAACATGAAGAGTAATCTGGAAAAATTCATGTCCCACAGGGAATGTCAGTCATGCAGGGGAAAGAGGCTTAAAAGAGAGGCCCTCTGCGTCACTGTGGGCGGCATGAACATCTGGGATTTGACAGGCCTTTCCGTGCAGGAGACCATCGACTTCTTTGACAAGCTTGAGATGAGCGAGACGGAGAAGGCGATTGCCGCCCAGATACTGAAGGAGATAAAAAGCCGCCTTTCTTTCCTTAAGAACGTGGGGCTTGAGTACCTGACTCTTGAGCGGTCTGCCGCCACGCTCTCAGGGGGCGAGGCTCAGAGAATCCGCCTTTCCACCCAGATTGGAAGCGCGCTCACAGGGGTCATGTACGTGCTTGACGAGCCTTCCATAGGGCTGCACCAGAGGGACAACCAGCGTCTCATTGACTCACTCCTTTACCTGCGTGACCTTGGCAACACGGTGATAGTCGTGGAGCACGACGAGCAGACCCTCAGGACGGCCGACTATCTGGTGGACATAGGCCCCGGCGCTGGTGTGCATGGCGGCCAGATAATGGCGGCAGGAACACCGGATGAGGTAATGCGATGCGAGGGCAGTGTCACCGGCCGCTATCTTGCGGGAAAGATAACGATGCCTTTGAGAAAGGAGAGGAGGAGCGGAAACGGAAATGCCCTTAAGATAACCGGGGTGTCCGAGCATAATCTTAAGAACATAAGCGTTTCCATACCGCTTGGAACTTTCACTTGCATAACCGGGGTGTCCGGCAGCGGAAAGTCCACTCTGCTCAACGATGTGCTTTACCCTGCCGTCTCCAATGCCCTGATGAAGACTGACTATCCCGTGGGGAATTACAAGAAGCTGTCCGGCCTTGAGGACATAGACAAGGTGATAAACATAGACCAGACCCCGATAGGCCGCACTCCCCGCAGCAACCCTGTCACATACATAGGTGTATTTGACAGGATAAGGGAGCTGTTCGCATCATTGCCTGACGCAAAGGCAAGGGGCTACAAGAACGGACGCTTCTCGTTCAATGTCAAAGGAGGCCGCTGCGAGAACTGCCAGGGGGCGGGAACCATCACGATAGAGAT
>JAFTEK010000314.1 GCA_017453705.1 Treponema sp. | reverse complement strand
GGGACTGGAGCAAATCTGGTAAAGGGCAGAGCCAAGGGGCCGCATGTGCAGTCCCTATAACTATATGACAACAAAAGATAAAGTTCTGGAAGCCCTTGAAAAAGATAAAGGCAGCTATATTTCCGGTGAACTTCTGGCAAAGAGCTGCGGGGTTTCCAGAAATGCAGTATGGAAAAGCATCAAGGAGCTTAAAGAAAGCGGATACTCAATACAGTCCGTGAACAACAAAGGCTATATGCTGGAGGAAGGCAGTGACATCATCTCCAGGGCAGGAATATGTATGTACCTCCAAGAGGCAGGCTGGCATGATAAGATACAGGTTTATGATGAAGTTGACTCCACCAACAATGAGGCAAAACGCACCCTCATCCTGAAGGATGAACTCATTCAACATGGAACTGCAATAATCGCCAAGCGGCAGACAGCCGGCAGGGGACATGGAGAGAGAGTCTTCTCTTCCCCCGACGGAGGAATATACCTGACAGTCATCCTTGACCCAAAGAAAGTAAAATCAAGAGACAAAGACATAGCGAAAAATATAGAGAAAGCCGTCACACGTGTAATCTCAACCAGGGCAGCAGACAGTATAAGCAGAAAAGAAGACAGCTCCCTCTACATCGGAGAAAAAAAGATATGCGGAATTCTGACAGAAGGAATAGCAGATCTTGAGACTGGAATATATAGCAACTACATCGCAGGAATCGGTATCTGGCCGGACAAGATAGAAACAGGACAAAAGCTTTCAATGCAAAAGAATAAAATAATCGCAGAACTCATTACGGAGCTAGAAAAACTCTAGGGAAACGCTGAATAATGTCTCCTATATTAATCAGCATTTCCCCAGTCTCCCTCCAAGAAAGAAAGATAACCAATGTCACCCAAATAAACATACGCAGTTGACATTATTCCATAAGTATACTATAACAAGTCCGTTATGAACAGAGTTTTCTTGATTTCACTGGTACTTTATCTTCTTGCCTTTATCGCAATAGGCATATTCGACATAAAAAACATCCAGGGATTCACGGACTATTCAACAGCAGGCAAAAGACAAAAGCTCCTCCCGGTAGTAATGACACTGCTTGCAACGATACTGGGGGCTTCCACAACCATTGGAATCACCGACACCGTTTACCGCATAGGCTTTCCCGGAATCTGGTGGCTTGTCTTTGGGGCCACAGGACTGATTCTTCAGTCACTCATCATTTCGCGCAAAGTCAGGGACATAGGGGCGGAAACGCTGCCTGACCTTGCAGGGAAAACCGCAGGAAAGACGGCAGAGCTTTTAATCGCCATCATCATAGCTATATCATGGATTGGTGTAATTGCAGGACAGCTGGTCGCGATGAACAGCCTTATTACATTCGCAACCGGAACAAACAGCAGAATTACTTTTGTCATCATCTCAATCATTGTCATAGCATACACGATGACCGGGGGACAGCTTTCCGTCATAAGGACGGACAGGCTCCAGCTCATCATAATACTCGCGGGCATCGCCTTATGCACTTTATACCTGTATTCAGCCAAGGGAGCTAACACTGCTCAAGTGCTGGAAAACATAGAGCTTATTAACGACAGCTACAGGCCGTCAAATCTATTCGTGCAGTTCTTTATAATCGGGGGCGTATACTTCCTGGGGCCGGACATCCTTTCACGAAATTTCATTTCCAAGGATTCCATCACCGCAAAAAAATCAGCTTTTATCGCAGGAATAATTCTAATTGTATTCGCCTTACTGATTACGATGACAGGAATGTGGCTTAAGTTCAACACACAGGCAGAAGAGCTTGCGGGCAAGTCCGCACTTCTTTATGCAGTATCCCTGCTTCCAAGGCCTCTGGCTGTAATCCTGACCCTGGGACTTCTCTCCGCGATACTGTCATCAACAGACACATGCCTTATCAATGCTTCCTGCATAGTAGCCAAGGACATTCTGAAAAAGGAAGAACTAATAACCGCAAGGATAACAGTCCTTGTCATCGGGCTGATTGCACTAGTGCTGGCACTGCTGGGACGAGGTGATATAATGGGGCTGCTCAGCGGGGCATACTCCGTCTACACACCCGGAGTCATATTCCCACTGACGATAGCTATACTTGCCCATAAAAAACTTGAAATCAAAAAAACACTATGGCTGGTCTCTGTCATAGCCGGGGGTATGTGCGGAATAGCAGGAACATACTTCAATGCCCCCCTGCTCGCCCTAGGCATTCCTGAAACTGTAATGCAGAAGATTGCTCTTATTGGTATGGCTCTCTCATTAGCCCTGTCCCTTATGTCCATAAAAAAGAAACAGGGCAATAAGTAAAAGGGAACCTCGAAAAACGCGCAAAGCGCAATTTTTCGAGGTTCCAAAAAATTACCTGTTCTGCCGGTCGGCCTTGGTCTGGCAGTTTATGCACAAAGCGGCATAGGGAATAGCCTCAAGCCTTCCCTGGGCAATTTCCTGGCCGCATGACTTGCAGATGCCATACTTACCGTTCTTAATACGCTCAAGCGCATTATCTATGAGGGTAAGCCTCCTGCTGGAAGCCTCGCTCAAAGAGTTCAAAAGGCTTCCGTCTATCCTGTCAGAAGCCCTGTCAGCCTCATCACCTGACTCCACCGTGCCTACCAGCTTTTGCATCTGCTCGTTCTGGTCTGAAAGACTTTCCAGTATTTCATTTCTTTCTTCTATGAGTGCTTCGCGGGATTTTTCAATAAATTCTTTTTCCATCGTTTTCCCCTTGTTGACAATTATTCTAATTTTGTACATACTAGTATAACAAAAAAATCCAAAAAAGCAAATAAATTCTGGAGGATTTCGTGGCCAATAAGGACGAAGCTATTGAGGTTGTGGGCATAGTGAAGGAAGCCCTTCCTAACACAATGTTCCGTGTAGAACTGGAGAACAAGCATATCATTCTCGCCCACCTCAGCGGCAAAATGAGGAAACACTACATCAGGATAGTTCCCGGTGACAAGGTAAAAATCGAACTTTCCCCCTATGACCTAAACAAGGGTCGCATCATATTCCGCGAACGATAGACTGTAACAAAACAGCCTGAAATCAACTGCTTTCTTTTCCGGCGAATATATACTTAAAGGAAGAAATCGCATCTGATGCCCCTTGGATTCCATAGACTAGGCATAGTATATTCACGGGGAAAAAGAGCGGGAAAACACTTAATGCCCCAAAGCTTATCAAAGCTTTCAATGCCCCACGGAACAACTTTTGGACTCCTTCAGACTTGGAGAGAGGGGTTCCATGTGATTTATGTACAGTCCAAGAGTAACTTCTGCGCCACGCATCCTGTGAAGATTCTTCACGTTCAAAGTCCCTGCCAAAAGAATAATTCGAGAAGAAATCATCAAAGGGGTCCCTGGCATATCCATAGGCCCTTCCTGATGGGCGTTCTGATTGTGTGCTGTTATGACCGCCATAGGAATATGACGATGAAGATGACGCATCAGAGCTTCCATACAAATCATACTGCCGCCTCTTGACCTCGTCACCAAGAACCGAATAGGCCGCGCTGACCTCCTTGAACTTCTCCTCAGCAGCCTTGTTTCCCTCATTTCTGTCAGGATGATACTTCAATGCGAGGTTCCTATAGGCCTTCTTTATTTCATCAGAAGTTGCTGTTCTTGAGACTCCGAGCGTTGCGTACAAATCATCCATCTGCAAATTCCCTAGCACTAAGTTATATCAAAAGGAGACAAAATACAAGTGAAAAAAACGTTATCTGAGCCTGTTTCAAAAGTCGGTCACTTTTGAAACAGGCTTACAAGAATCTCAGCGGTGCTACGCACCACTTGCGATTCTTGGGGTAAATTTCGTCCAGTTTAAAAAGTCCGTCTGGACTTTTTAAACTGCTTTATCTGACAATAACCCAGGTCGCACCCGTGCCGCCATGATTCCTGTCAGGATGCCCTGAGATTCCCAGCCTCTTGTCCTGTTCTATGAAAGTCCTGACCATCGGCCCCAGCACCGGGTCACTTCCGTGGGAATGTTCCCCTTTTCCGTGTATTATCAGCAGCTTCCTGTAGCCTTTCCTCACACTGGAAGATACAAAGGACTCCAGCGCGTCCCATGCCTCGTCACGGGTCATCTGGTGCAAATCAATCCTATCCTCCGGCCTGAGCTGCTTAAGGTAGTTTATGTCATGCGCCCTGGCATCGGCATCAGCCTCGTCCTGAATTTTATCCTTGTCTACCGTCCCATATCGGCTGAGCCAAAGCTCCATCGGATTTACACGCCGTTTGTTGTCGGCTTCCATCTGCTTCTCGTATGAATACCCCTGTCTGGCGGCTTCTTTCTCATCCGCAGTCGGGGCATTTGCCCTCTTATGAGACTTCTGGGAGGGATTTTTCCTGGCGGCTGCAC
Source organism: Treponema sp. (assembly GCA_017453705.1). Classification (GTDB taxonomy): domain Bacteria; phylum Spirochaetota; class Spirochaetia; order Treponematales; family Treponemataceae; genus Treponema_D. The sequence continues at coordinate 2,276 of JAFTEK010000314.1, read as the reverse complement.
TCTTCTGCATATCCGCATACTGCAACATCAAGGCATCCATGTCCATACATAGATAAACAAAGCTAGCGGACTAAGATTACATCATCGGAGGAAACCCAGCCGTTTGTGTCACCAGAAGTGACATAATACCAAGTTCCCGTCTCCTTAAGAATAAAAAGAACGCTCGCCGAGGGCAGATCCGTCCCCTGGGACAGTCCTGCCTCTGGAATCGGGTAAAGAGTCCCACCCTTGGCAACCGCAATCCTGCGGGAAAGCCTTATAGCATAAGCCACGGTACAGGTACAAAGCAGGAGCACTATGACAAGGACAAAGGCGGCCTTTGCAAAGAACCTGCGGAAAATCAGCACGAGCATGATAACCAGGGTCAGAACGGACAGGAAAATAAGGCAAAAGAAAAAAGGCCGGCTGGGAAGCGCAGGATGCACATCACGTCCAAGCCTTTCCTCAAGACCTTGCCTATCCTTCCTCACATGCCCAATAAACGGAAAAGAGCCTATCTCCCTGGAATACAAACTGGCAAGGAGCATGGCATCCTCCTGACTCCCAAGACCTACCACAGGTAACTGGGCATAAGGGCTTTCTGCAAAGGAATCCTCAAAAAGATTCGGCAAAGGCTCCTTATCATGCAAGACAGGAAGAGAGTCTGAGTCCTGCACACGGACTTTCACGGAGGGGAAAGGCAGGGTAATTAGATTGCCGCTATAGGACTGGACGACCAGCTTGACCGTGGGCAGCTCGAAATCTCCTGCAATCAAAGGCTGCCAGTCGTAGCGGGCGACATCCCTGAAATTCGGGGAAAAATCCACGGTCTGGGACTGAAAGCTGTCAGGATCCATTATACGCTCTGACTCCACAAATATCGAATTCTCCGGTATATCATAGCTTATCGACCTGACGGACGCCGCATATTTCACACGGACGGTATAGCGGATATGGGACCCCACGGATGAGCTGAGCAGGCCGGACTGTCCTGCATATCCAGCAACCGAGACATCAAGCTCCGGCTTCAGTATCTGCATGTTTGCCCAGACATGCACAGTAGGGAATGGAATCTTGAAAAATCCCTCCTTGCACTCCAAGTCCGCTGAAAAAAGCTTGACATCCCCTGTCGAAGAAAAGCGTACAGTAATCTCCACGTGAGTCCCATATCCCTGCGCGGAATTCGCCGGGGGAATGTAAGTTACCTTCTTTATGGAGACCAATTCCACGTTGTTGGGGATTGAATTAAGATAGACGGAAACATCCTCTGGAGCTAGGTAGGCGATATCCACAGAGAACACGGTGTTTGTGGAGGAAAAAATGTATCCCTCCTGGCACTTGAACGAAAGGGAATGTAGATAAGCCGCATGGGACGATGCGGCAAAGCCCTGCTGACCGGCAAAAGCCAAAAGACAGGCCAGAAGAGCTGGAGCGCAGTGCCTAATCAGGGTCAATAGTCCTGAGAATCGCCAGAAGCAGCATCGCTTTGCATGTTCTTCCACTGTCCTTCCTCCTGTTCCCTTATTATAGAATATACCGCGCTCTCAAGAGCACCTTCATGGCTAGACTCAATCACGGGTTTCATATCATTGGCAGAAAGCTTTCCCTCTCCACCGACTATTGAAAGCTCCAGATTCACTTTAGCGTCCACGTTGCTGCCGTCAATAAGCAAAGCTTGCCTAAAGAAATCCGCGGCTTCATCATAGTCACCATTCCTGTGAGCAAGGATACCCAGGTTGTACAGCAGTGCAAAACGGAGATTGTCAGGCAGGTCGCCATAAAGCTCCTCGAAACGTTCCTTTGCAGCTTCATTCTCCCCCTGCACAAGGTATGTCGTCGCAAGATTGAACAGGGCATACTGCCCGGCCGAAAAATCCCCGCGCTGGGCAGAACTCTCCATAACCCCCAGAAAGTCGGCGGTCGCGTCAGGGTACTCCTTCCTGTTCCACTCCAAGCTGCCATTCAAAAGCCGCATCCGGTCATTGAAAGAAGCAGAACAGCCGGTAAAGGTAAAGCACAAGGATGTAAACCCAAGAAGAGCAAACAAGCTTTTCTTCCTAGCGGACAAGCTTAACTCCCCGAACAAATATGATAAAGCAAGGAGCATGATTCCCAGGCAGATGAAAAAATTATAACGCTCAACAGCCTGTTGCTCATACGAAAGCCTCTCATTTTGTCCGCCGGAGCTTGCTTTCAGCGAGTCCAGCAGCTTGTATGCGGATGATTTCTCGGATGCATGTAAAAACCTGACATAGCTTTTTAGCGAAGCTGAGGCCGACAGGTTTTCCAGCCTGTCC
>JAFTEK010000313.1 GCA_017453705.1 Treponema sp. | reverse complement strand
CCTCTTGTCCGTTCTCGGCAATATCTATGTCGTTTATCCCAAGAGAGATGAGCTTTTTTACGAAGGATCTCGCGGCCAGCCGGTTTGGGTCGGCGATGAGAATCTTTGCGTCCCTGGGGATGTAGTCCGGTATGGGCTTTTCCAAGTCGAAGTCCGCTTTTACCAGCGGGAGTGAGAACCAAAAGTTTGAGCCTCCGGATGGGTTGCTCCTTACGCCTATCTTGCCCCCCATGACCTCCACGAGGTTCTTGCTTATCGTGAGTCCCAGTCCTGTTCCGCCGTATTTGCGCGTCATGCTTGCGTCAACTTGGAAGAAGTCGTTGAAAATGAGCTTCTGGTTCTTGCTGGAAACACCTATTCCGCTGTCGATGACCTGGAAGAAGAGGTTGTTGTTCTCCACGGAGAGCTTGACATATATATAGCCCTTTGCCGTGAACTTCACGGCGTTCTTGACCAGGTTAAGCAGAATCTGCTGCACACGGGTGGGGTCTCCCATGACGTTGCGCTTCATGGAATAGTCTATGTCGGTTATGACTTCCACCCCCTTGCTGAAAGCGTCTATGCTCACCAAGTCAACAACATGCTCTGTAAGCTCGCTTATGTCGTAAGGAATGCTCTCAAGCTTGAACTCTTTGGAGCGGATTTTCGTGAAGTCAAGGACATCATTGGCCAGCTGGAGCAGGACGTTGGCACTGAATTCTATCTGCCTTACGTATTCGGTCTGTTCCTTGTCCAGCGCGGTGTCATCAAGCAGTTCCGTTGTGCTGATTATCGTCTGGATAGGTGTGCGAACCTCGTGCAGGGTGCTTGCCAGAAAGCGGCTTGCTGTCTCCAGTGAGTTGTCGCTCATCTGCTAGAGTCCGCCTGTGGTTCCGAGCGCGGAAAGCGCTGCCTGTATGATTACATCAGGCTTCTGGGGTTTCGCAATAAAGTTCGCGGCTCCCAGTGAGATGGCATCCGTTACGTACTCCTTGTCCGTAGCCTGTGAGTAGACGAGCACGGGAGAAGAGTATTTCTGCCGCTGCAAGTTCCTGAGAACGTCCAGGCCGGTCATATTGGGTATGAATATGTCCAGTATCACCACATCAAAAACCTTGTCGGGGAGTTCCTTTAGGAAGCTTATGCCATTGCTGTATATCGTGACCTTGGCCTTTATCTTTTCGAATGTACCCACTAGGAGCTTTTGGGAAACAGGATCGTCATCTATGATAGCAACCCTCATTATGTCACCTGTATCCCAGCTTGTCATCATTGTTCCGTCATAGTCGCTGGAAAAGCGCAAGTCCAAGGCGTTTTCTGGGATTTCCTTGTTGGGGATGAGAATCCTGTGGAGCAGGGGGTCTTTGCTCTCGGAAATGGCGAAAATCTCAAGCAGGGGGTTCAGCACTGTGCCTATGTCGCTTGTAATCTCTATTCCCTTGTACTCATCGTGGCCGTTCACAAAGTCCTTAAGGAACGTGTCGTTGGTCACTATCTTTATGTTGCTTTTCTTGATTATCCTGTCCGCGAGAATCGTATCCAGGAGCAGGCTGATATTGGTCATGTCCAGGAAGCAGAACTTTACGTCTGACAGCATCAGAACCAGCTTGGGGGCTGACATCTTGAGCTTGGTCTTGCACTCGTCCAGCCTGTAGCGGAGCATGGAAATCTTGTCTCGGTTGAGCCCCCTGGCTATCTCTATGAAGAAGATGTTGTCCGTTACATGCATCTCCAGGATGCAGTCAGTGGTGTCCGCGGTGAATCCCAGTCCTAGGGCTTCACCTATCGCCTTGAAGAACTGGTCGTACTTGATGGGTGTCTTGAAGTATTTGTGTACCTTGAAGTTGGCCAAAGATGCGATTTGCTTGCGGTCTTCTAGTTCTCCGATTGCGATTATAGGTGTTGACTTTGCATTTGGATCCTTGACCTTCTTTTCAAGGAATAGCGTCACGTCCTCGTTCAGTTCCCCTACATCTATGATGATTAGGTCAGGGAGGATCTGGATGAGGTCTGTGTACGCGCTCCTGACATTGGGGCAGTGATCCAGTTTTACCTGTTGCTGGCTCAACCCTTCTGTGAGGTATTCACAGAAACTGTAAGACGCACCTATCAAGAGAACTTGCTTCATGCCTTCATATTACCTTTTTTCCTGTAGAAATTCAATTATAAATCTGTTAAAATAGCTAAAAGACGAAAAGGTGGATAGAATGAAGAAAGCCCTTGTGTTTATAGCGGATGGCTCCGAGGAAGTCGAGACTTTTTCTCCTGTTGACTATTTGAGGAGAGCTGGGGTGGAAGTGACCCTTGTTGCTGTCGGGACTGCTTCCAGGACAGTCACTATGTCCCGCAAAGTCAGTGTCAATGCCGATATGACGCTGGACTCCTATCTTTCATCGGCTTCTGCGGACTTGCCTGATGCGGTTGTTGTGCCGGGCGGTATGCCCGGTGCTTCCAATATAGCGTCTTCCAAGGCTGCCGTGGCTCTGGTTCAGGAGATGCAAGAGGCTGGCAGGCTTGTATGTGCCATCTGTGCTTCCCCCGCGCTGGTTCTTTCCAAGACATCTGCCCTTGAAGGAAAGTCCTGGACTTGCTATCCGGGAATGGAAGGCAATGCCAAAGCCTTTTCCGGCGGTTACAGGGCGGACTGCCCGTTCGTGCACGACGGCAATGTCATAACAGGCCGGGGGCCGGGGGCTGCCGAGGAGTTTTCGATGGAGATAGTCAAGGCCTTGTGCGGTCAGGCAGCGTTCGATGATGTCAGGAAGGCCGCCCTGCTCCGCTAGGGCATGGCTTTTCGCCAGAATAAAATATAAAAGGGGTTTGTTT
>JAFTEK010000312.1 GCA_017453705.1 Treponema sp. | reverse complement strand
CTGTCGATGAGACTTGGGCCGCCATTAGGTCTGGCAAGAGCGGAATTGCCACGATTACGCGATATGACAATACGCCCTTCAAAGTTAAGTATGCCGCTGAAGTAAAGGGATTTGACGCTGGCAACTACATGGATTCTAAGGAGGCTCGCAAGCTGGCCATATACAGCCGTTATGCTGTGGCCGCCGCTAAGATGGCACTGGAGGACTCCGACTTGATGGACAAGAAGGACATCCTTGAGGACACGGCTGTTTATCTGGGAGTCGGAATCGGAGGCCTTGAGGTCACGGAATCTTCCATGACAAGCTACGTGGAGTCCGGCAAAACCCGTATGCCCCCGCTCACTGTTCCTGAGCTTATCCCCAACGAGGGCGCGGGCAACATCTGCCTTGCCTTCGGAATACATGGGGCTTCCCACACAATCGCGACCGCCTGTGCGTCCGGCACGGATGCCATCGGTGACGCGCTCGACCAGGTGCGCTCCGGCCGCTATGATGTCGTCCTTGCCGGTGGCGCTGAGTGTACCCAGTGCGGATTCGCCAACCTGGGCTTCACCCTGCTCCACGCCCTTTCTTCCAAGTGGGTGGACGCTCCCGAAAAGTCAAGCCGCCCGTTTGACAAGCAGCGCGATGGCTTTGTCATGGGGGAAGGCAGCACGATTCTGGTTCTGGAGGAATACGAGCACGCCAAGAAGCGCGGTGCCAAGATATACGCCGAGCTTGCAGGATACGGCGGCTCCAGCGACGGCTACCACCTGACCGCCCCCGACCCGAGCGGAATCCCCGGCTCCAAGTGCATGAAGCTTGCGATGAAGGACGCGGGGGTCAGCCCTGAGCAGGTGGTCTACTACAATGCCCACGGAACTTCCACCAAGCTAAACGACGCGGGCGAGACCAAGATGCTGCATCTGGCATTCGGCGAGGCGGCAAAGAAGCTGCACATATCTTCGACCAAGAGCATGACCGGCCACTGCCTGGGCAACGCCGGTGCGCTTGAGGCTCTGGTCTGCGTAAAGGCGATACAGGACGGATTCATCCCTGCGACAATCAACTTGGACGAGGTTGACGTGGAGGGCGGCTGTGACCTGGACTACACCCCAAATCAGGGGCTTGAGATGCCTGTGAGCGTGGCGATGAGCGCGAACTTTGGATTTGGCGGTCACAACGGCTGCGTTGTGTTCAAGAAGGCGGAATAAATGGCAGTCACGACAGATATAGAGAGCCTGCTCCCCCACAGGAAGCCATTCCTGTTCGTGGACAGCATAGAGAGCTTTGACGATGAGGGCTGCGTCTGCACCCGCAAGTTCACGGAAGAGGACTTCTTCTTTAAAGGTCACTTCCCTGAGTATCCGGTTGTTCCCGGTGTCATCTTGATTGAGACTATGGCTCAGGGGGGCGGTGCCGCCTTGAGCTACCAGAAGAAGTTCGCCGAGGGCAGTCTCTTCTTCCTTGCGACCGTGGACAAGGTTAAGTTCCGCCATCAGGTGCGGCCGGGCGACACCGTGCGCATGGAAGTGAAGAACCTTCGTGTTTCTGCCAAGATGGTCAAACAGGCGGGCAAGGCCTACGTCGGCGATGTGTTGTGCGCAGAGGCCGAATGGATGTGTCTCGTCGGCTCCGCGGAAAGCGCAGGCTGACGTGTACAATGAATTCCCCTGGGCTGGGGCGGCGGCGGCGATTGGACTTGTTCGGAAAACTGTACTGGCAGGGAAGCTTTTGGCGTTGCCCAGGCCAGTTTCCGAACAGCCCTATAGTGTGCCGCCCAGTTCAAAGGCGATGCAGTCTTCGGGCAGGTAATACTTGGGGCCGCCCCTCTCTGCTGACAGGTAAGCCCCGAACACCCATCCTTCAAAGCCCTTGTAGTTTACTTTTACCCAGTGGTCAGTCTCACCGTCAATTGTGTCTTCTTCTTCTGTTATTGCAGTCAGCTCCACGTTGGTTTGAACAGGGTCAGAACTTCCGGGGCGGATGGTATACAGGACGCTGGCTCCTGTGCCGGGCTTGTCCCTGATGCTCAGGTTTTCCCAGGCTGACAGCTGCTGGCTCAGCTTGTGAGCCGTCCATTTCTTGCCCCCATAGCTTATCGTTCCCATAACCTCGTAGGAGTTGCCGTAATAGGGGGTGCTGTCAAAAAGATAGCCGTCGTTTGTGCATATCCAGCCGTCGCTTCCATCGGCGAGGCGGAGCTTGTACCATAGGTCCCCGTTTTCCCTGCCGTACTCATCCTTTTCTTCCTGCAGGTACTCCAGCGTACACTGTTGCAAAAGTGAAACGCTGTCTCCGTCATTGAGGGTTGAGACAGGGCTTTCTTTTTCCATGCTCTCGTAAACGATGTGGCCTTCTTGTGAGAGCATTTCTCCTATCGTTACATCCATCTCGCACTTGCGTATGATTTTGCGCACCCAGTCCGACTCCACGTATGACAGTATGGTGCCGTTGCCGTCATTGTATTCCGGGTTCTCTACGCCCCTGTTTGTAACATTGGCGGTGACTTCCGCTGCGTTCTCCGAAGCCGGCAGATTGGAGCTTTGCGGGATTACATGGGCTGCGGCCGGGTTTTCTTCTGCCTGTGGGCTGGAATCATCGTCTGCCGTATCTATGGCGGATTCGATACTCTCTATTTCTTGGAAACCTTCTCCTTGTCCAGAATCAGCTGTTTTCCTTTTTTTGCATGACGGCAGGAGCAGGCAGGGCAGGACTAGGCACAGCACAAGGAGTCTCAATCTGATGTTCATTTTTTGTTCTCCGTATTAATGGGCATCTCTGAAAACTGGGCAAGCCCCGTCTTGAGAGATTAATTTTTATTAAGGCTATAGAATGCAAAGTGCAATTTTTCGAGGTTCACTATAGCATATTTTTTGATGCGTGGCTATAATAGTGGCTATGAGCAGAAAGGCCACGGTAGAAAGGAACACGAGGGAAACCCAGATAACTCTTACGCTGGATTTGGACGGAAAGGGGCGGTGCGCGGTAAAGAACCCCATAGGATTCTTTGACCACCTGCTGACATCGTTCTGCAAGCACGGAATGTTTGACCTGGAAGGGGAGCTCAAGGGCGACCTCTGGGTTGACCAGCACCACCTGATAGAAGACACCGGCATTGCCCTGGGAAGCTGCTTTGCCAAGGCACTGGGCGACTGTGCGGGCATCGCACGGAGCGGCTTTTTCATCTATCCGATGGACGAGAGCCTTTTGCAGGCGAGCGTGGACTTCGGCGGCCGCTCTTTCTTAGTCTGTGAGGCAAAACTGACCGGCATCCCGCTCGTGTCAATCGGGCAGGGGGGGCAGAACGGCTCTGGTGAGCCAAACGGAATAGCCGCAAGCTTCCAGACCGACTGCTTCGAGGACTTCTGGCAGGGCTTTGTGTCCACCGCAAAGTGCAATTTACACCTGGACACCATACGTGGCAGGAGCGACCACCACAAGATGGAAGGCCTGTTCAAGGCAGCCGCCCGCGCCATCCGGTCTGCCGTCGAGATTGACGCAAGGCGTGGCGGTGAGATTCCTTCAACCAAGGGCGTGATAGTCTAGTTTCGGGGGCGGGGGCTGGCGGATGGATAAGCGCCGTTTCCCAGATAGCCCATTCTGGTGACAGGGCTTCCTTGCAGGAAGCCTGTGAGTTCCCGCGTTGCGGAAACTCACGATAGTCCATTCTGGTGACAGGGCTTCCTTGCAGGAAGCCTGTGAGTTCCCACGTTGCGGAAACTCACGATAGCTCATTCTGGAAACACCAGATAGTCCATTCTGG
>JAFTEK010000033.1 GCA_017453705.1 Treponema sp. | reverse complement strand
GGGAGGTTCTCCTCGGGGAAGCCGAACCAGCCGAGCACTGTGTCAAGCACGTAGCCGTGGGTAAAGAAGAACTTGAAGATGAAGCCGACCGCAATGCCGTTTATCATGAAGGGGAAGAACAATACCCCCTTGAAAATTGAGCCGCCCTTGGTCTTGAAGCTCAGGAGGGTCGCAAGCAGCAGGGCGAACACCAGCTGCACGATGGAGCCTGCCATGTAATAAAGGCTTATTGAGAGCGCACCGAAGATGTCGTCGCGGGTAAACACGTCAATGTAGTTTCTGAGCCCCACGAAAGTGCGCTTTCCGATATACTTCATGTCGTAGAAGCTGAAACCGACCATCTCACCGAAGGGAAGGTATGTGAAGGTAAAGAGCAGCAGGAGGGGTATCACAATGAAGGCTCCGATGATGAGCTTCTTCTGCCCCTTCTGGCTTCTTAGGTACCCGATAATCCCTGTGCTTTTCATACTAGTCTCCTAACCTTTTTTCAAGGTTAAAGCTGAGAGTAAAGATACTTGCCATTAGGATTCTGACCGCAGGAAGAAAGCACCTGCGGCCAGCTGCTGTTCCGGCAGGAGTCCCCGGGGTTGGGGGCTCCGCACTGTTTTTGTATTCTGCTTTAGTTAACGCCGTTGCGTGACTGAGCCTCTGACCAGGCCTTGTTCCAGTCGTCCATGATGTCATCGAAAGACCTGTCCTTGTAGAAGGCGTGCTCGATGATGGCCTGAATCTTATCATTGCCTCCGTTGTTGATGTTCAGCTCGGAGTCAGCGTCAAGCTTGCCCTTCAGATCCTCTTCGCCGGGCTTGGCGGGATTGTCGGCCACAAAGTCAATCCCATCGAACGCCGCATAGACGGGGGGATAGTTGGAATCAGATGTTGCGATGGGTATTCCGCCCTCATTGTAGGCGAAGCCTGATTTCTCGGTCATCCACTTGATGAAGATCATCGCCGCCATCTTGTTTGTGTCGGAAGCCTTGACGTTGATGCCGAAGTTGTAGTCAGGTCCTGCGGACGCGTACTGCCTGCCCTTTACGGTGATGGGGAATGACATATAGCCTATGTCGTCCGGGTTGGGGCCCGCGCCCTGCATCTGCGTGTACGCCCATGAGCCCAAGACCATCGTTCCGATTTCTCCCCGGTTAATCATGCCCTTGCAGCCTTCCCAGTCGGTCGTCGTGTAGTCTGCCTCAATGAGCCCCAGCCTTGTTGCCTCGTAAAGCACCTTGTAGACGTTGTAGGGGCCGGTTCCGTCGCCGGGGTTGGAGAAGGGGGTCTTGGAGTGGAGCAGGGTGTTGTTCATGTAGTCCGCGCTTCCTGTAGCTGATCCTCCGATGTATGCGTCCCATGCGCCCATAGTCCAGCCCGCCGCGTAGTTCGTGTAGAGGGGAATGGCATTAGTGTTGGACTTTATCTTCTTGAGGCAGTCGATGAACTCGTCCGGGGTCTTGGGCAGGCTCGTGATGCCGGCATCCTTGAAGACCTTCTTGTTGTAGAGGACTCCCTGCGCGTTTCCGGTGGACGGGATGCCGTATACCTTGTCGCCGTAGGCCCACTGGTCGGCGAAACGCACGAGCGATGAGATTTCAGACATTGAGCCGAAGGGCTGGAAGTAGTTCGCAAGCTCCTTCTTGTCTATCGCCGGAATCATCATGATGTCGCCCCAGTCGCCGCCCTGCAGGCGGAGCAGGGCTATGGATGCGTAGTCGGTGATTCCTTCCACATTGACCTTGATGCCGGGATAGCTCCTGTTGAACTCCTCGATGTACTTAGCCCAAGTCGTGCCGCTGTAGCTGGAATCCAGCATATCGGTACGATGGGACATGAGGGAGATTGTCGTGTTGATGTCCGTTCCTGTCGTTCCCAGCACGATGTCCTTGTAGTTCAGTACGACATTGGAAGAGCCGGATGAGCTTCCCGCGCTGTTGGAGCTTGCTGTTGCTTCTTTCTTGGAGCAGGCCGTGACCGCGAGCAGACAGGCTGCGGCTGACAAGGCACAAGTTAGTTTCGCTGATTTTTTCATATTTCCTCCATAAAAATTTAGGGAAAACTACCTAATTTCTCTAGGTGTCATAGCTTTATTATAGCAAAAAAAAATGGCAAGTCAACTAAAAAAATATAAAATATAAATAATTTTAGCTAAATCTTCTTTTGCAGCCCCTCTTCTCTATGTTTCTTTCAATGCTTGTTTCTTGTTTTTTTGCCGATACAGAATATGTGAAGAAGTCTTTTCTGTTTATTACTGCATTTTTTTTCCTTGTTTGTCTTGCTCCTGTAAGCACGATGCTTTTTGCCCAGGAAGCCGGTAGTTCTGACCTTGACTCTCTTCTTGCTGATTCGGATGAGCCTTCCGCCTTGGAACATGAGAGCGTCCCTGCTTTGCTTTCGGGGATATGGGCTGATGACAGCCGTTACGTGGTGTTTGACTCAGGCTATTACGGAGAGGAGAGCGGAAGGGAAATCCCAAATGTAGTGCTTAGAACTTTTTACCAGTGGTATGATGATAGGGCAGGGGAGCCGTCTGCGTATTCAGCGGAGGTGGCTAGGGATAGGAATGTTGCACAGACGCTAAAAGCCGAGGGGATGGAACTTCAGTTTATTCCGTTGACTGACGAGCTGTATACAGCTGAATATGACAAGGCTGTTGAGCAGGAGGATGGGGATGTTTTGACCGCAGAGGAAAAGAACAGCGGAGCCTGGGATATTGTTGTAAAGTATTCGGGGCACAAGCTGGGGGGTGAAGACACGTATCATGTTCCTGTCGCGGTCATAGGGGACAAGCTTTATTTGAACTTTGCCATAAAGAAGGAAGATAGTGACTCTGTGCCGGTTAGCGAGCTTTTGGATGGGGTCACTGTGCAAGCGGAAAACTTGCTTGATGGTTACTGGCAGGATACGGGGAGCGCAAATGGATTTATCGTCTGCCCGCCTGTGACAAGCACTGAGCTTCTTTCCTATTATGTGAAGAACAACGCCGTATACCATATACGCTACTGGGAGACCGACATGGAGTACACCCCTGATGCGCAGGCTCTCTTCACTGACGGGGAGGCAACCTACAGCGTCCCCAAGCATCTGCGTTCTGCGGAAAAGACTTATACATGCACTTTGGGCAGGCGTACCCGCATACGCAATATAGAAAAGAGCAGATCCATAGCCGGGGACTACGAACAGAATACCGTGCTAGTGCAAAAGCATGCAACGGACTCTGATGGGAAGAAGATGAGTTACACGGTCAGGACTTCGACAATCCTGGCTTTTGGCAAGCCCTATCTTACGTTGACTGATGGAAGCCGGAATTTGAAGGATATAATAGAAGAAAACAATGCCCGCCGCCATCCTGCGCCGGCTTCTCCTTTCCCGCCTCACGGGGTCTTGGACTTTGACTGGAGCATTGTGGAGGATCCCCCTGCCTCCTACGACCGCCGTATGCTGGATTTGGGAAAGTAGCACCGCAATTTCGGGATCCCTTCCTGTGAAGTTTACATTCATAGGCCTTCTGCACAATGAATTTGCAAGAGGTGCTTATGAATGTGAAATTCTTGCTTGCGGCCCTGGCCGCCTGTGTTCTGGCCTGTCCTTTGTTTTCCCTGGAGGAAGGCCTCTCGTCGCTCTTTAAGGAACTGGATTTGTACACAGGGCTGTCCGTGAAGGACGCTTTTGTGCAGGATGATAAGTCCCGTGAGGTCAAGGGTGATGACGGGGTTGCCATGCACTTCAGGGACATGGATCTTGTTCTTTCATATAGCCTTCCTTATACGTCCTGCAACGATAAGTCCTGCAACGATTTTACGGAGTTGATTGCTTCCGCCCTGGACGGTGACAGGCTGCTGTATAGGAAAGGCCTTTTCTTCCGCACGGATGCGTTCAGGCTGCCTTATGCCGCGTCGCTTAGCCTGGGGAATCTGCGGTTCTCAGGCTCTTTGTCCAGGCTTAAAAAGCCCTGCCTTTCAGCCCCCTGGAATTACGGAAGCCTTTCCGTCCTTAAGCCGGGGCTGGCTGCAAGTCTGCCGACATTCACTTCTGCTCTTTCTCCAACGGCAATCTCAATGAGCCTGTATGCCTTGGATTCTTCTTTTCCTCTCCCGGCCTTTGATGCCGCCCTGCTCACTGAGGACGGTGATGCATATTTCAGTTTGCACAAGGAGCTGTATTTTAATGGAAAGCGTTCGTCCATGCTGTATGTGTCTGGCAGTGCAGGCTCCTTTGTTTATGGCGGTAAGGAGGTCAAGTCATGGTTTTACAAGGATGCCTTTTACCGGGAAAGGCATTACCTGTCGGCTGACGCTGAGTTGGCGTTTAGGCTGGAAAAATATATGAGCGTGAACCTCGCGGCCGGTTTGTCTGAGAATCCCCATGCGGGTTTGGAAGACGCTTTTTTCTGGAGGCGGGGGCAGCTTGCTTTTTCGTTCTGGAGGCTGGGGCTTACAGCCTGTCATTTCGAGGCGGAAAAGCCTGAGATGATATTGCCCGGAGGGGGGAGGCTTAATCAAAGAAGCCGTCTCTCTCTGAACCCCTCTGTGACTTTTCCTTTGGGCACTCAGAGCCGGACTGGAAACCTTTCTCTGGCTCTGCTGGGGATGAGGGATGTAAAGCTAAAGTCTGGTGAGGAGCAGGATTTTTATACGCATGGTCTTAAGGCGAGCTGGAAGTTCAGGCGGGTCACTCTTTCGGGGCGGTGCACGGACAGCTTTCATAAACGGGATGAGGAAGGAGAGGAGGGGCATACAAGGAAGCTTTCCCTCGCCCTTGCGTACAGGGGGAGTCGGTTCTCGTCTTCGTCATCTTTTACTATGGGCAGGTCTGGAAATAAGGACAGCATCTCCTTTAGTCAGGGCTTTCATCCTGCGTCAGGTCCGCTTTCAAGCTTGTCCTTTGGGTTTAAGCCTGTTTACGAGGACGGGGCGATTGATAAAATCAAAGTGAGCATGGGGGCTGTCTTTTCTTTTGCGGGAGCCAATACTGTCTTTCGGGGAAAAATCTTCTATACGTCAACATTTTGCGGTGAATTTTGACATATAGACGAATATGCCCTTGAATTTCCCTTGTTTTTCTTATATAGTATTGAAGTCTTTACATAATGCGGTTTTATATGCAGTTTTCCGTCTTCCGCCTTGTGTAGCTAATAAGAAACTTTTTTTGAGAGGTGTACAATATGAGCTTTGATATTACTAAGGTACGTAATATCGGAATCAGCGCCCACATTGACTCTGGTAAGACAACGCTTTCTGAGCGTATCCTGTTCTACTGCAACAAGATTCATCAGATCCATGAGGTTCATGGAAAAGACGGCGTTGGCGCTGTTATGGATAGTATGGATTTGGAGCGTGAGCGTGGAATCACAATCCAGTCTGCGGCAACCCAGGTCAACTGGAAGGGAACGACAATAAACCTTATCGACACCCCCGGACACGTTGATTTCACGGTTGAAGTTGAGCGCTCGCTTCGTGTATTGGATGGAGCCATTCTGGTCCTTTGTGCTGTTGCCGGTGTCCAGTCTCAGTCTATCACCGTTGACCGCCAGCTCAAGCGCTACCATGTTCCGCGCATCGCATTCGTCAATAAGTGTGACCGCCAGGGAGCCAACCCCCTCCGCGTCTGCCAGCAGCTGCGCGACAAGCTCGGCTTGAACGCATATATGATGGAAATCCCGATTGGTCTTGAGGACAAGCTTCAGGGTGTCGTTGATCTCATTGCTATGAAGGCATACTACTTTGAGGGACATGACGGTGAGGAAGTCCGCACCGCCGAGATTCCTGCGGAGCTTGTTGAGCAGGCGACCCAGAAGAGGGAGCAGCTGCTTGATGCTGCCTCTATGTTCGATGACTCCCTGATGGAAGACATCATGGAGAACGGATACGACAAGGTTGACTCCGCCAAGATTATTGCCGCCATCCGCAAGGGGACACTCGCCGAGCAGTTCGTCGGTGTGTTCTGCGGTTCTGCCCACATGAACAAGGGAATTCAGCCTCTCTTGGACGGCGTTGAGCGCTATCTGCCCAACCCGACCGAGGTTCACAACTATGCCCTTGACCTGGACAACAACGAGGCTCAGGTGGAGCTTTTCAATGTTGCCGACAAGCCCTGCGTCACCCTCGCATTCAAGCTGGACGACGGACAGTATGGCCAGCTGACCTACTGCCGCATCTATCAGGGAAAAATCACGAAGGGCGATGAGCTTTTCAATACGAGGAGCCAGCACAAGTTCAAGGTCGGACGCATTGTCCGCATGAACGCGGCTGCGATGGAGGACATCAACGAGGGGCAGCCCGGTGACATCATCGCCCTCTTTGGCGTTGAGTGTGCTTCTGGCGACACCTTCTGCGGCGGCGGCCTCAACTACGCGATGACTTCCATGTACGTGCCGAACCCGGTCATCTCCGAGGCAATCGAGCCTGTCAACAAGTCAGATGCGGCCAACATGGCCAAGGCACTGAACCGTTTCACCAAGGAGGATCCAACCTTCCAGACCTACGTTGATCCCGAGTCCAACCAGACGATTATCAAGGGAATGGGTGAGCTGCACCTTGCCGTTTACGTGGAGCGCATGAAGCGCGAGTACAAGTGTGAGGTCAAGGTTTCTCCGCCTGAGGTTGCCTACCGCGAGACGATTACCCAGAGGGCGGACTTCAACTATACCCACAAGAAGCAGACCGGAGGTTCCGGACAGTACGGACGCGTCGCCGGATTCATGGAGCCCTTCACGGACAAGGAATACGAGTTCGTTGACAGCATCAAGGGTGGAGCGATTCCCAACGAGTTCATCCCCTCTTGTGACAAGGGATTCCGCAAGGCCCTGGAGAAGGGTTCCCTCATCGGTGCTCCGGTTGTCAATGTCCGCTGCACGATTAACGACGGTCAGTACCACCCGGTCGACTCTTCGGACATCGCCTTCCAGACTGCTGCCATTGGTGCGTTCCGCGAGGGCTATGCCAAGGCCAAGCCGGTCATCCTTGAGCCTATCATGAAGGTTCAGATTTCCGGTCCGACTGAGTTCCAGGGAAATATGTTCGGCCTCATCAACCAGAGGCGCGGTGTCATCATCGATTCTTCCGATGAGAACAACACGTCCACGGTCAACGCTGAGGTTCCGCTTTCAGAGATGTTCGGTTTCTCTACGATTCTCCGCTCTTCCACCCAGGGAAAGGCTGAGTTTACGATGGAGTTCGAGAAATACGGCAAGGTTCCGAACAATGTTGCGGATGAGCTCATGAAGCAGTACGCCGAGAAGAAGAAGACTCAGGCGAAGTAAGGAGGACAACATGTCTAAGCAGGATCTGTATGAAAGCAGCCCAATCAGGGCTTTCGATGCCGTTTGTGATGGCGGCCTGAAGGCTGGCGAGCTTGGTCTCGTCACCGCCAAGAAGGGCTTGGGCAAGACTTCCGTGCTTGTTCAGTTCGGTATGGACATGCTCCTGGGCAGCAGGCAGCTCGTTCATGTTTCCTTCGACCAGAAGTCCGGCAACGTCATCTCCTGGTACGATGGCATTTTCACCGAGATTGCCAAGAAGAAGTCCCTTTCCAACGAGGCTGACATCAAGGATCAGATTGTGCGCAACCGCACGATTCTGAACTTCAACCAGGATAACTTCAACTTGGAGAAGGTTGTCAACACGCTCAATGCGCTCAAGGCAGGCGGAATCGATGTTGCCGGTGTCGTGATTGACGGCGTTGACTTTTCCAAGGTCAGCGAGGAGGACTTCCAGTCCGTCGCCAACTACGCCAAGGCTACCAAGACCAAGGTGTGGATTAGCGCGACCGCCGAGGGTGACAAGCTGGAGGATTCCGCTCCCAAGAACATTCTGCCGTATTTCACGGCGGTCGTTCACTTGGTGTCCAAGAACTCTGTTACCCAGGTGGAGCTTTTGAAGTTCGGTGACAAGAAGGACATCCCGACCAGCCTGAAGCTGGATTCCAAGACCCTTCTGATTACCCAGAACAAGTAAGCAAGCCGCTGATGCATCTTTGAAAGGCCGGTTCCCGTGCGGGGACTGGCCTTTTTGTTTTTGGGAGCTGAGTCCGGCATGGAGGAGTCGGGGGGCTGGCGGGATGTGACGGGCTGCCTGCTAGTGATGCGGGGCAGTTTGCCAAAATG
>JAFTEK010000311.1 GCA_017453705.1 Treponema sp. | reverse complement strand
GGGATTGTCCGGCATAGACGAGGGGGTCAGGCTCATCACCGGCGGCAGGCAGTATACTGAGGGCGGCAGGAAACAAGGGGATTGCCGTTGCCGGGGGCGTGTTCACGAAGGACGTGGGGCGGGGAAACAAGGGGTGTGCCGCCCAATGCATTGCGACACCGACAGGCTTGAAACTTGTGCAAAATGCACAAGTTCTGTACTCTATACACATGGCAGTCTCAGTGCAGTCTTTATTCAGTTCAACAGCGGACATATACCGGCTCAAATGGATTGCCGGCAAGGAAGGAGCGGCACACCTTGTCAGGTGGATGTATTATACGGAGGATGTCTCGACCCTCAGCTTCCTGCGCGGCGGAGAGCTGGTCATCACGACCGGTATGGAAATAGGACGCAAGGCGGACAACACCGGGGAAAGCCCTGACTCATTCACCGCAGATTACCTTTCCGCCCTGATAAAAGCTATCTTTGCCCAGAATGTAAGCGCCCTTATCCTGAACACTGGGAAATACATCACGTCTGTTCCAGAAGAAATCATCAGGCTCTGTGACCGGTTGCAGCTTCCGCTCCTGACAATGCCGTGGGAAATCCATATCATCGACATAATGCAGGATTATGGGAACAGAATTGTCAGCGACCGCCAGAAAGCCCAGAACCTTGAGAAGTGCCTTTTCAACTCCATGTTCAACCCACAGGAATTCGACGGCATCCAGCTTGCGGCAACGGCTTTTGCCGGAGCAAAGGAGTTTTCGGTAATGCTCCTTGAGCTTCCTGAGGAGCTTGCCAAAATGGATGGAGAGGAGTTCAGGCGTTACATGGATTATTCGTTTAACATAAAGACGGGAATACGACCGGGAGATTACGCATACTTCCTGCATGAGAATAAAATCATCTATGTGTTCCACGATGATGCCCATATCCATCTGCCCCAAATCGAGAAAGCCATCAAAAGAAACAAAACATTTGAGGGCATGCGGCTTTCCGTATCCGGCGTATGCAAATCCGCCATTGACCTCTGCTCCGAATACCGCCACGCGGAGCTTGCGATGAAGCTGTGCGGCGGAGAACACCTGGTCGGGGATTATGAGAAACTGGGCATCTTCAAGCTTCTGGGAGAAGTGCAAGACCGCCGTGTGCTGGAAAACCTGTACGATTCCGTCCTTGGCCCCCTGGAGCAGTTCGGGAAAGATAAGCTGGATGATTATCTGAACACGCTCAGGCTGTATCTGGGGGCAGGAGGAAGGGTTCAGAAAACCGCAGAGAAGAATTTCACCCACCGCAACACCGTGAATTACCGCATCAAGAAAATCTGCGACATACTTGGCATCGACCTGTCTGACGGAGAGACACGGTATATGATCCAGACAGCCCTCTACATCAGGGATATGCTCGACAAGCTGTAGCTGAACCGGTGACTGTGGATGGTTTCCCGTATGCGAAAACTATGCGCAGCAGCGGGCAGACGGTTCCCTGTATGCACGAATCATCCGCAGCAGCGGACGATTGCTTCCTCGTAAATCGCAAGCCCGGCCTCAAGCTGGGCATCCGTCATCACTAGAGGAGCAAGGAATCGAATCACGTTGCCGTATGTCCCCGCGTTCTCCATGAGCAGGCCGTGCCTTGCCGAATACATGATTATGTCGCCCACAAGCTTGGCATCCGGCTCTTTGGACTGCTTGTCCTTGACGAACTCAATCCCGACCATAGCCCCCAGGCCGCGCACGTCCCCCACGCACTCATATTTTTCCTTCCATTCCGCAAAGCGGGCAAAGAGCTTCCTACCGATTTCTCCCGCACGTTCTACAAGTCCCTCCTTCTCGATTACCTCCAGCACCTTGATTCCTGCGGCACAGGCAAGGGCATTCCCCCCATAGGTTCCCCCGATAACGCCGACAGGGACGGAATCAAACACCTCGTCACGCGCGATGACGGCCGCGAGAGGTATGCCGCCCGCTATGGATTTCGCAGTGGAAAGGATGTCCGGCTCACAGCCAGCGTCCTTCCAGTATTCACTGGCAAAAAGCCTTCCGCTCCGGGCAAAGCCGCACTGAACCTCGTCCGCGACAAGCATGATTCCGTTCTCGTCGCATATCCTGCGCACCGCCTTGACATATTCTATCGGGGCGGGGATGAATCCGCCCTCGCCCTGCACCGGCTCCATCACAATCGCTGCTATCGTGTCGGCCGCCGCACATTCTTCAAAGACCGAAGTAAGCCTGTCCACGTAATACTGTACCGCCTTGTCATCAGGCATACCCTCCGGCTTGCGGTACAGGTAGGGGAATTCAGCGCGGAAGATTCCACCGGGGAGAGGCCCCTGCCCCGCCGCGTATGCTTTCTTGGATGTCATAGCCATCGTGAGCAGCGTGCGTCCGTGGAAGGCCCCGCTCATGACGATGATGTTAGGACGGCCTGTGAATGCCTTAGCGACCTTCACAGCGTTCTCATCCGCCTCCGCGCCGCTGTTAGCGAACATGACCTTGTTATGGCTCCCCCTGACAGGAACCTTTGAGCCGAGTTTCTCCGCAAGCTCCACATAGCCCTCGTGCGTCACTATATTGAACATACCGTGAAAGTACCTGTCCGCCTGGACTTTCACAGCCTCCGTCAGGGCGGGATGGGAGTGCCCCACGTTCAGGACGCCGACTCCGCCAACCCAGTCAAGGAAGATGTTCCCGTCCGGATCCTGTATCATCGCGCCAGCAGCTTTGTCCAGCACACAGGGATAGATGCAGCGGATTGACTTGGGAACAACAGCCTCCCTCCGCCTTATGATTGCCGCGGACTTAGGCCCCGGCAGCTCCGCCGTGATTATCCTGGGTAACGCTTTCCTCAGCTCTTCCTGTGACATAGTGCTCTCCTTTGGCCTGCAAAAAAACCGGCGACCCCTAAACCGGGCGGCTCCCTACAACTAGAAGCCACCAAGACCGGCGGTTCCTGCCACCATGAAGTTGAACTCTAGCACTAAAAAAAAGCTGCAAATATGCCATCCAGCATAAAAATGCAGGGGTATTTTTGTGCCAGATGCACAATAAAGACGCTTGCACAAACTGCCCTTTCATAGTATCATCCGAAACGTCAAAGGCGATGAAACCGTTCATATGCGGATTCACCGCCTTTTTTTATGCTCATACTTTTTAGCTCATGCAGGGGGTATTTGTCATGGAAGTGAAGAAACTGTACATTGACGGAAAATGGGTGGAAGGTTCCGGCAAAAAGACAATGGATGTCATCAATCCTGCGGACGGCTCCGTGATTGCGAAGATATGCGAGGCATCCGTCGGGGACACAAAGGATGCAATCGCCGCCGCTAAGAAATCCTTCTATAAAACACGTGAGTGGCGCGACATGGACAGCCAGGCGCGCGGCGACATGATTCTCAAGATTGCTGACCTGATGGAGCGCGATGCCGCCATGCTCGCGGAGATGGACTGCCGAGACTGCGGAAAGCCCCTGAGGGAAGCGGAAGGCGATGTCTCCGATGCAATACACTGCTTCCGCTACTATGCCGGTGCGCTTAAGATGCCTTACGGCGGCTGCTATGATGTCAACGCGGGCTTCGGAAAAATGCATTCGTACACAGTCCATGAGCCTGTGGGCGTTGTCGCCCAGATTACCCCGTGGAACTATCCGCTTTTGATGAGCTGCTGGAAGCTAGCCCCCGCCCTTGCCGCAGGAAACAGCGTCGTGTTCAAGCCAAGCCCCAAGGCTCCTCTTTCTACCATCCGCCTCTTTGAGATTTTTGAGGAGGCGGGGCTTCCCGCCGGATGCGCGAACCTTTTGCAGGGGGATGCGGACGTAGGAACCGAGATGGGCGAGAACACGGACGTTGACATGATTGCATTCACCGGCTCCACGAGGGTGGGTCAGAGCCTTATGAGGAGCGCGGCTTCCAACATAAAGAAAATCGGGCTTGAGCTGGGGGGCAAGTCACCCAACATCATCTTCGCCGACGCTGACCTTGACGCGGCAGTGGAATGGGCGATGATAGGCATATTCTTCAACCAGGGAGAAGTCTGCGCCGCAGGTTCCCGCATCATTGTCGAAGAAAGCATTCATGACCTGTTCGTCTCCAAGCTCAAGGCCAGAGCCGAACGTATGACAATCGGGGATCCGATGAAGAATCCCGACATAGGCCCCCTGATTACGGAGAAGGACATGAACAAGGTTCTTTCCTATATCCAGTACGGCATAGACGAGGGGGCAAAACTTGTCACCGGCGGCAGGCGGTATACCGAGGGCGGCTGTGACAAGGGATATTTTGTGCTCCCCACGATATTTGACAATTGCAGCAGCGGCATGAAGATTGTCCGCGAGGAAATCTTCGGCCCTGTCGTCACGGTGCAGACCTTCAGGACAGAACAGGAAGCCGTTGACATGGCGAACGACACGACCTACGGACTTGCGGGGGGCGTGTTCACGAAGGACGTAGGGCGGGCGCACCGGGTCACAGGCGAGATGCGGGCAGGAATAACGTGGATAAACTGCTTTGCGCCTACATTCAACGAGGCTCCGTGGGGCGGCTACAAGATGAGCGGCATAGGCCGCGAGCTTGGAATACACGGGCTTGAGGAATATCAGGAGATTAAGCAGGTGAACATCAACCTGTGTGGCGGAAGCCCCGGCTGGTATACGCATTGACGCGCATTGCCGTTACCGTTTAGGGAACCTCGAAAAATCGCAGGAACCCACAACGAAGTTTCAACTAAATTGAGTTTTTCAAGATGCCCTTGACATCTTTTTGAAAAAGCGATAGGGTATTAATGTCAAAGGCGACAACCATCAGACTGGTTGCCGCCTTTTTTTTGTTTTAAGGAGTTGCGTATGTCAAAAGAAAGCTATGGCAGGGTATCCAAGGATTTGGAAAAAGTCATACAGTTCATCAAGTCGGATTCCATCGACGATGAGTCCAAGGAAAAGATTACCGAGCAGACCCTGAGCTATTTTGACAATTACGTAAGCCCCGGCTGGCTGAAATACCGCAAGTCGGTCTCCACCAATGATGCCGTCGTGGAATGGAGCGACCATGATGCCGTGTGCGAGGGGCTGTACGGAGAGAAATTCATAGACTGCCTAGGAGGATTTGGGATTTATACCTGCGGGCACCGCAACCCGGAGATTCTTGAGACGGTGATAGCGCAGCTGGGGCATCAGGCACTGCATTCGCAGGAACTGCTCGACCCGCTCCGCGGCTACCTTGCCAAGGCTATGGCGGACATAACTCCAGGTGACTTGAAATACTGCTTCTTTACGAACGGCGGGGCGGAAGCAAACGAGATGGCACTCAAGCTCGCCAGAATCGCCACCGGGGGAAAGTGGTACCTTTCCACCATCCACGGTTTCCACGGAAAGTCGCTGGGCGCGCTCTCCGTGACGGGAAAGGATACATACCGGACTCCGTACATGCCCATGATACAGCAGGTGCTCCACGTCCAGTACGGAAAGACAAAGGCGATGGAACGCTCCATTCAGAACCTTCTGAGCGTTGGGGAAAGCATTGCCGGAATCATCGTGGAGCCGATACAGGGCGAGGCCGGGGTAATCCTTCCTCCTGACGGATACCTCCGGGATTTGCGGGGGCTTGCCGACAAATACGGAATCTGCCTTATATTCGACGAGATACAGACTGGCATGGGGCGCACAGGAACGATGTGGAGGTGCGAGCACGAGGGCGTGACCCCCGACATAATGACGTACGGCAAGGCATTCGGTGGAGGCATCATGCCGATTACGGGCCTCATCTGCCGCCCCCATCTCTGGAGCCAGCAGCTCATAGACAACCCCTGGCTTTTAGGCTCGCCGACATTCGGGGGAAACCCGGTGTGCTGCGCGGCCGCCATCGCCACAATCAAGTACATGATAGACCATGACGTACCCGGTATGTGCGCGCACAAGGGGGAGATTCTCATTGACGGACTCAAGAAGCTCGCGAAGAAATACCCCAGAATCATCAAGGAAGTGCGCGGAACAGGACTGATGATAGGCGTGGAGTTCACGCGTAACGAAATAGGATACAAGGTGAGCAAGGGGCTGTTCAGCCGAGGTGTCATGACAGCGGGAACGCTCGTCAACTCCAAGACAATCCGCTTTGAGCCTCCTGCCGTAATCACGGAGAAGCAGATTGAGACGGTTCTTGCGAGAATGGGGGATGCCCTTGAGGATGTCTCCAGGAACATGATTGCGGAATTCGAGATTAACGAGGCGGAATAAAGGCCTCTGCAATCTGATATGGTCTTTTTACCCCTGCCTGGCATTTACGCCATGACAGGGGGAGCTTTCGGCCTAACTGTTGCTACAGCTTAGTTTTCAATCGTTATGACCTTTGAGACAGTGGATATCGCTGTCTTAAGCTCGTTTTTTTTGCCGCTGAAGAAAGTTTTGAGCCTTATGCGGTAACTCCCCGGTGGTGTACCGTCAGGAATGAAGAACTCCAGCCTCTTGGGCTTGTTAAAGGAGAACTGCCGTTTTTCAACTTCAATCCAGTCCTCTACGTCCTTGGAGATGTTTCCGTTTTCATCAGCAGGACATAGGTAAAGCCCTGAGCCATCCCCGGCGACCTTGAGCCTGTTGCCGACAAGACGTATACCTTTGCCGACACGGAAAGTCTCGGTTGGCATCTCACCGGGAAGGCTAAACATTCCGTCAATCTGCGGCTGGCCGTCATTCACGATTACCTTCGTGATTTTCATGCCGGACGCTATGTCCCTTGCTTCTGCCGTAGGCGTAAAGCGAAGCACAAGTTTCTGCGTCAGTGCTGATGCGGTATTGTTCGCATCAATACTACCCTCTGGGGCTATAAACATCGTACACAGTCCCAGCAGGTTCACCGCCTGGCCTCGCCTGATAGCCGTGAGACATTCCTTTTTGAGAAGTCCCGCTGCTTTGAGCACCGTGTACTCGTCCAGCCCCCTGTCGCTGTCCTTGATACGGGCGGCAAGGTTTGAGATGGTGAGCGTGTCGCGCGGAATGCTCCCAATGTAGCTGTCCTTTTGCAAAGAAAAGGGATTGGTGTGAAGGGCGATGACAAGCTTGTTGTCCTCGTCGTTGATCATTAAAGAGTCTGCCATAGTATGGCCTCCGTAAATAGATTATGGAGGGGAAAGCGACCAACAGCCGCTTTGTTCCCCCTTCCTGCCCATAATCTACGACAAAAGCATACGCATGAAATGTAGAATTTTGTCTACAAACT
>JAFTEK010000310.1 GCA_017453705.1 Treponema sp. | reverse complement strand
CCCGGGAAAGGCGGATTTTCTGCAGGATTGCGAGGGAGCTTTCCAGCCGCTCCTTCGGGGCTGCGGCCGGGTCTGCCATCGCCGCAAAGAGGGTAAAGGCATTTTCTTCCCGGTTGTGGGCAAGAATCTTGTCCACGTCTTCCGTGCTGATCTGGTGCCCCTTCTCGAAACAGAAGAAGAAGCGGGAACATTCCGCCCTGAGCGTCTCGGTGTTGTTTTCCACCATGTCGAGGATCTGCTCGACGGCATCCATCGAAATCTGAAAGCCGTTCTTCTGGAAATAGCGGATGACCCACTGGGGCTTCTGGTTGTCGAACATTTCCCAGAAGACCTTCTTGCGGGAGGAGGGAAAGAGGGCTTCCAGAGGCTTTTCGACCGAGGTTTCGTCTGATTCCAGAATGAGGGTGTTGGGACTGTCCTGTGAATTCTTTATATAGGACGCAATGAGGGCAATATCGTCCTTGCCCTTGATGAGTTCGGCGTTTTTCAGGACAACAAAGAGGGCGGTCGAGAAAAGGCTGACGTTTTCCAACTGGGAGATGACGTCAATAATGCGGGTTTCCCCCGCATAGTAGCGGTAAAAGTCGACTGCTCCGTTCTTTTTTTCGGCGGCGGCCTTGAGACTGCCGGCGGCATCGTTCTTGTCGCCGTTTTCTGGCCCGGTAAAGAGGTAGACCTCGGCTTCCAGTGCCGCCGTCTTTGCTGCGGACATGCGGAGCCTAGTCCTCCTCGAACTTTGACTCGAACAGTTTTTCTATTGCTTCAGAGGCATCCTTTTCGTCAGAACCTTCCACCTTGAGGGTCAAGGTCGTATTGTATCCGGCTGCCATCGTGATGACACCCATGATGGACTTGGCATTCACCGTCGTGGTGCCTTTTTCCATTATGATTTCGGATGCAAACTTATTTGCTGTCTGGGCAATCAGTGCTGCGGGACGGGCATGAATGCCGGCCCTGTTGCGTACGGTCAAAATTTTTTCAATCACGATAGAACTCCCTTATTGAAATAAAATAGCTGTCTATTGACATATCAGTAATAATCCTCTCTGCTGTAGTAGGCCGTCTTGGCGTCGCCGGATTCAATCCATTTGAGGATGTTCTGGTCAAACTCCTTCGCCGAGAAGTAGCCCATGCTTTTCAAGCGCTCGTTCATGGCAGCCGACTCTATAATAATCGGCAGGTTTCGTCCGGGTTTTACGGGCAGTTCTATAGAAGGAACACTGACCCCCAGCAGGTCTACCTTTGTTGCGTCCGTGCCGAGCCGGTCATAGACCTTGTTCTGGTCCCAGGCGGACAGCGTTACGACCAGCTGGACTTCCTTCTGCTCACGGATGGCGCCGACTCCGTAGAGCTGGGAAATGTTGATGATGCCCAAGCCCCGGATTTCCATGTGGTGGCTGATGTATTTGTTTGCCCCTCGTCCAATCAGGGTGTTTCCGTTCACGCAGGACAGCTCCACAATATCGTCGGCGACCAGGCGGTGGCCGCGTTCAACCAGTTCGAGGGCGGTTTCGCTCTTTCCGACACCGCTTTCACCGAGAATGAGGATGCCGATTCCGTAGACTTCGACCAGAACCCCGTGCAGGGTTTTCTTGGGGGCAAAGACGTTTGAAAAAACGCGGAGCAGACGGGCGGAAAACTCCGTGGACTCAAAATCCGTCTGCAGGACGGGGCAGCCTGAGTTTTCCGCAAAATAAAGGAAGACCCCGTCAGGAGTCAGCTTGTGCGTAAAGACAACGCAGGGAATTTCGTATTCAAAGAAATGCTTGATGCCCTCGGTGTTGCTCTCCCGCTGCATCTTCTGCAGGTAAGCGTACTCACCCCGTCCGAAGAGCTGCAGGCGTTCGTAGGCAAACGCATCATAAAAGCCCGCCAGTTCCAGTCCGGGCCGGTTGATGTCGGGAACCGTGATGAGCCTGGACAAACCGCTTCTTCCTGCTATGCAGCGCAGGTTAAGGGAGTCATGACCTTTCAGGTTCAGGTCGAGTAAATCCAGAACGGTAAAGTCCTTATCGGGCATGGTACAAGTATACTACGAAACAAAGTTAATTTCAATGACTTAATTGCAGGGCCGGCCGGAATCGCCGGCTTCCCTGAACAACAAGCCCGGCCTATGGACCTGCCTGTCGGCCGTGCCATAAAAAAAGCCCGCCTCAGGCGGGCTCTATGGGAAGGACGTGCTGTCCTTGCCCCTCTATAT
>JAFTEK010000309.1 GCA_017453705.1 Treponema sp. | reverse complement strand
TATACTGGCTGGCGGAGCAAGCCGATGGCAGGAAAAATCGTATTCATCACAAGCCACAACTGGGACACGAGGAGGCAGGGGGGCTTCCACAAGCTCGCGGAAGCCGCGTGCCGGGCGGGTCTGGAGACCGTCTTCTTCAGTTTTCCCCGTCCTTACTACGGCCTTCTGCTCAAGCGGGAGCAGCTGAACGCGGAGGTCATAAAGAAGCTTTCCGCCGGGGTGCGCTACGAGCTTGAGGAGGGCAGGGAAATCCTCAACGTCACCTTCCCGACCTTCCGCATACCTGATGCCTGTGGCAAGGTCGTCCCCGCCTGCATAATGAACTTCCTGCTCCGCCACTCGCTTGGGAGTTTCCGCAGCTTTGCGAAGAAGTTCCTCTACGGGACGGACTGCTTTGTCTTTGAGTCCTGCGAGGGAATCGCATTCGTGGACAAGATACGGAAGTTTTTCCCTAATGCAAAAATCATCTACCGCCCCTCCGACCCACTCGTGTATGCCACTGTTCCAGAGCGCACCAAGGCACTGGAGCACAACATGCTGCTCAAGGCGGACAAGGCGCTGCTTGTAAACGAGGAGGGGCTTGCCGCCTACAGGCGGACAGTCCCGGAATTTGACCAGAAGGTTAACTACACCATGCTGCCCAACGGCGTTGACCTTGCCCCCTACATGAGGCGGTATCCTGAGCCGGAGCCGATTAAGGGCAAGAAGAGCATTGTCTACGTCGGCGCATGGGGGGTGGAGTGGCCGCTTTTGTACAGGGCGGCAGAGGAGCTTCCAAGACTTCACTTTTTCGTCGTCTGTCCCAACTACCCGGAAAAGTCCGTGCTGAACAAGGTGGAGAAAATCCCCAACTTGACATACATACCCGGCATAAAGAGCGGCGAGGTTCCTGCGTGGATAACCAACTGCACGGCTGTCATGGTTCCCTATGTGACGGACTTTTACAAGGACAGGCCGCTCGGCATCACGGCGAAGTACTATCAGGCCATGGCCGCCCACAAGCCGATTGTCGCCTACTCGGACACGGAGAAACTTGCCGGAGTGGGCGTGAGCTTGACCTACAGCTATGAGGACTTCATCGCGGAGGTCGGCAAGGCCGCCGCCGAAAAATACCGGAGCTACGAGTTTGACCTGACGGGGCGCGACTGGGAGGTCATCGGCAAGAAGTTCCTGTCGGAAGTCGGCCCTTTTGACACGCATGAAGACGCAGAACCGGAAACACAGGCCGCGGCCTCACCGGTTGCTGGGCAGGAGGCTGGCGAATCGGTTGCTGGACAGGCCGCAGACTCACCGACCAATGATGAGCCTGCTTCCAAGGAGACGGACGAATGAAAAACACTGGAAGCGGAAAAACAGTCCGCCTGGTTCATACCCTGCTGGCATTCCTCATTGCCCTCTTCTCCGGCGCGGGGCTTCTGCCTCCTGTCAGGACGAGAATCGTCGATTATGTCGCGGCAAATTACATGCACCGAGAGCTGAACATGGCCTATTGGACGCAGCAGCTCTTTGCGCTGGCTTTTCTTGTGTTCTTGCTCAATCTTATTGTTTATCTGTCAGTTCGCAGCAAACGGGGGCGGGCTCTGGCATTGGCTTTGTCCTCTGATGTTAAAGAGAAAGTCCTCTCCCTGGGAGCTGACTGGAAGCCTCTCCTGATAATCTTCGCAATCTTTTCTGTTGGGATGATTTCTGTCATAAGGGCGGATGTTTTTTATGGCGGGGCAGATGACTTGTACCGGGCTATGTCCGGCTCAAGGGCATGGAGGAACTTTTACCGATATGTCTCCCACTTTCTGTCCATATTCATTCACACCAGTCCCAAGGTGTTCGATATAGCCCCTCTTACGCAGATACTCGCGCTCATCGTGATGTCTGTAACGGCTTTGATTATAATCCGTATATCCACGCCACATAACGATACCCCTGTATTTAGTCCTGCCCTGTATATGGCGGTTGTCCCGGTGTGCCTCTTTCCATATTTTATGGAGAACATATCGTATCGCTATGACGCGCCCTATATGGCATTGTCTGTCTTGTTCTGTGTGTTCCCCTTCCTGTTCATGCGCAGGCTCCTATACTTCGCGTTGGTTTCTCTGCCCTGTTTGTTTTTGATGTGCCTGTCATATCAGGCGGCTTCCGGGGTGTATATCGTTGCCTGTGCTTTCTGCGTGTTTGATATGTGGACTCGTAACAAGATTCCCTTGAGCCGTATATTGTATTTCACGCTTACTGCAATCGTTTGCTACGCGCTGACCCTGCTGATTTTTTTCGCGATATTCAATGTCCAGCCGGTCGGTAACTCTTACGTGGATAAGAACTTGAACATTGCCGCCTTTTCCAGCAACGCAAAGGCTTATCTTACTCAAATTTGGCAGGATTTTGGCCATAGCTCGATAAAGCTGTCTCTGATTTTATTGCTTCCGCTGTTTGTCTTTGTTTCCTGCCTGACGAGCAAAAGAAGCAGGCTGTCCGCTGCCCTTGTTTCCATACTGCTGTTTTTTTTCGCGGGCTTGTTTTCCTACGGTGCTTTCCTTGTGATGGGGAAACCTCTTCTGGAGCCACGGTCGATGTTTCCGTTCGGCATTGTTGTTGCCTTTGTCTGCGTCCGCATCGCTTCCTGGCTCTCTGCTGAAAAAGCTTCGGGCAGGCGTCTTAGGCTTGTGAGGGGAGCGGCACGCCTGCTTTTGTTTATCCTGTCCTACAGCTGCCTTGTCTTTGCGTTTGCTTATGGAAATGCACACGCATCCCAGAAGAAGTACACGAACTTTAGGCTGACCCTCCTGCTTCAGGACTTGTCGCGGGTTGTAAAGTCCGGGCAGGACGACATACATGTCTTTGTGCTCAGTGATATAGATTACACCCTTGCTGTCAAGAACTTGGAACGCACATACCCGGTTGCGACCAGGATGATAGAGAACATGGGAGGCCATGCTGTCATTTTTTATCTGGAAGACTATGGTTTTGGTGTCCAGGCGGAGACCGATAAGTATTCAGACTGGAGCCGGGACTTGGAGAACTACGATATTGTGTCGGATAACCTGTATCATACGATATATGCAAGGGACAACGAGTATTATATCCTGTTCAAGGAGCCGGGACTGACCTTGAGGGAGTAGCTGATGACCCTTTCCATGACTTTTTCCAAGCCGTCCAAAGATGCCGGAGACAGGCTGGACAGACCTTACATAAAAATCCGCGTGTGGAGGCGGGCAGGAGCAGGGCTTGCCGCTCCCGCTGGAGGCTCATCCGGGGCTTTGCCGGTCTATGACGCGGAATTCTTCACCGACAAGCAGTCGTTCCGCAGGACTTTTACAGAGCAGGAGCTTGAGGAGTTCAAGAGGGAACACGCGGGAAAGACTTTCCGCTCTGTTGTGGAGCGGACGGAAGAAGCCGAGATTACGACTTTGGCCAACAAGAGGGGAGAATCCAGGACTTTCTCGCGTCCTGTCAGGAATCACGCTCCCCACTCATTTGCGGAGAAGGCAGACCATAAGAAAAAGTACATAATGGAAGAAGGTTCCCCGGTTCCTTTTCTTATACGCCTGGGGGTTATGACACGTGAGGGAAAGATTGTTGCCCAGAAACAGGACAAGTTTCGCCAGATAAACCGCTTTCTGGAATATGTGGATGACAGTCTGGGCAGGATAGGCTGCGTCGACTTTAGCCCGGATAAGCCCCTGCGGGTGGTGGACTTTGGCTGCGGCAAGTCATACCTGACCTTCGCGGTCTACCACTTTCTGACCGCCATCCGCCATATTCCGGCTGACATAACAGGCCTTGATCTCAAGGCTGACGTTATTGCGGATTGCCAGAAGCACGCTGTGGAGTCCGGCTACAGCAGGCTCCGCTTTCAGGTGGGCGACATAGCCAGTTACTCCGATGCGGCAAAGCCCGACCTTGTGATTACTCTTCATGCCTGTGACAAGGCTACAGATTATGCGCTGGACTGGGCGGTAAGGCAGGGGGCAAAGGCTGTCCTCTGTGTGCCCTGCTGCCAGCACGAGGTTAACTTGCAGCTGCAAGAAAAGGCCTCTATGCCGGACTCAAACCCCTTTGCTTGTCTTGTCAGACACGGTCTGGTACGCGAGAGGTTTGCCGCCCTTGCCACTGATGCTATAAGGGGTGAACTGCTGGAACAGGCGGGATACAATGTACAGATGTTGGAGTTTATTGATATGAGCCACACGCCCAAGAACCTGCTTATACGGGCGGTCAAAAAAAGGCAGGCCGATATTGCCAGCCCTGACGGTCAGAAGTCAGCGTCCCGTTCAACTGCACGAAAGTCTGCCCTGCTCGATGCCCTTGGAGTGGCTCAGGAGCTGGACAGGCTTATGGCTCAGGCTGTCAGTCAACCTTAGCTGAGCCGCTCATCGTGGAGACGGAGATTTTTACCAGGCCGTCGCCGTTTGTGGACTCCCCTTTTGTCTTGATGTTTGTTCCTGTTATGTTGTCGGTCAGGGAGCCGCGCACGCTCTCAAAGTTCAGCGTGTAGCTGGAGTCATGGGGCAGGGATAGGCCTACCGAGCCGCTCACGCTCTCAAAGCTGCTCTTTTGCTTGAGGGCAGTGGATGAGGCAAGCTTTATGCTGCCGGAGACCGTCTCAACTTTTACCCTGTCGAAAGAGCCTTGTGCATCTATGCTTCCGCTCACGGACTCTATCTCAAGGTTGGAAATTGTACAAGCCCTCATGTTCACAGCACTGGAAACAGCCTCCAAGTCCACAAAGTCAAGTCTCACGCCGTCCATGCTCACCGCGCCGGAGACGCACTCTAAGTCCAGACCTTTGTCCCATGAGGCAGGAAGCCGTAACTGAACCCTGCCTGACACAAGGCTTTTTTTCTTTTCAATTAAGGAGAGCTTGCCTTCCCTCAGGTAGGCTGTACAGAACTCCGAAGCCTTTCCTTTAAACTCTATGTGTATCTTGTCGTCCTCCGACTCGGTTATCTCCAGGGGCAGGACGCGAAGTTCTGCCTTTATGTTTTTGACATCTTTCGCACTAAAATCGTTGGTCGCTGTGATAAAAGAAGAACTTTCGTCATCATCCTGATCAACAATGGCCGAAATCATGGGCATGTTGGAAAACAAGCCTCCGTCCCCTTTCTTGATTATGCCCGTGAGCAGAACGATGAGCAGCAGGGCTATGAACAGGTACACCGTTCCAAGTATCTTATTGCTATTCATTATATTTTCTCCTGGTTTTTCCTAGTCGTTTGTGGCAGCCTCATCGCCTGGCCCGCATAGGAGAAGTATTGCCTGCCATGCCGCGCTTGCTATAAGCCAGATGAGCCAGGTTATGTACCAGGCTCCTGTCAGAAAGCTTATTCCAAGAAAGGCGGCAGTCACCATCAGCCAGTAAATCTTGGAGATGGATGACCATAGGCGCCCCTGCTTGGTGTTTGTGTTGAACTTAGCCTTCTTTTGCTCCAGGTATGGCTCAACCTCATGTGGCACGTTCATCCGGGTGTAGACCAAAAGGCCTGTCGCCACGGCCACGAACACAAGCATGGTGATAAAGCCTATGACACCGGCCTTTTCTTCATTGCCTATGTCAAAGACGCTGCAGATGGCGGGCGGGGCGCAAAGAACTGCGACTCCTATGATGTAAAGCATGACAGCGATAGCTGTGTGCCTGGCCCTCTTCTGCCTGTAGGCATCAATCTTGGGCTTTAGCTCCCTCTCCGGGGCGAGCGATTCCAACAGTTCGTCTATGTTGCCCATGTCCGCGAGGGCTTCGGTGTACGCCTGGTTCTCGCCCTTGCCTTCCGCTATGTGGGAATCAAAGTGCTCTGACATGTTGGAAAGAATCTCCTCCTTAAGCTCTGCCGCCTTGCGGGTCATTGGTATGTCGTTGAAAAGAACGTCCACATAATTCTTAATCTTGCTGTTCATAACTAGTTGTCCTCCGTCTATTGCTTGCTTTCGTTGTTTTTCATAAGTTTTTCCACCAGAATCTGAATTCGTGCCCAGTCCTGCCTGTTCTCTGCAAGGAGTTTCCTGCCGTCATCCGTAATGGCGTAGTATCTTCTCCTTGCCCCGGAATCCTCATCACCCCAATAGGAGCTGATGAGCTGCTTTTCCTCCAGCCTGCGGAATGACGTGTACAGCGTCGCTTCCTTCAGCTCAAATTCCCCGTCGC
>JAFTEK010000308.1 GCA_017453705.1 Treponema sp. | reverse complement strand
TTCTGTGGAAAACTTTACCTTTGCTTTTTGGTTTGCCGTGCTTGTAGCGACTGATTCCTGCTTTATCTCATAAAAAGCGGAAACATCATGCTCTTTATGTTCAGAGTCGATAATACTGTACCTTATTTTAGGCTCTTCGCCGGAGGCTTTGTCAAACAGGTCAATGAAACCTTCATAAAAACTTATATTTCTTCCCAAGCCGAAAGGACGCCGTATGAGAGACTGCCAAATTTGAGCCTGAGTCGGGTCAATAAGGGTGTTCAACAATTCCATAACACTTGTTTTGCCGCAGTTGTTATCCCCAGTAAGAATGTTGACTCCGGTAAAGCCATCCAACTTGAGATTCTTGATACCCCTGTAGGTTTCAATATGTAATGAACTGATGTGAACGTTGCTCATATCCTCTTCCTCTATATTAATTCTCGTCAGCAGTATTTAAAGGCCTTTTATTTCCGCCCCGATGTTCAAGTGCTGGATTAAAAAAGTAATTACGTTCTTCCCTTTGTCGGGAAACTCCCGCTTGAATTCAAGAGAATCGCTTTCGCCTTTTTTAATTCCATCTATCGTCATAATCTTTCCAGCCGTTAGCTTTCCTTTTTTAGCTTCTCTTGCTTTCCCGGATTCCAAGCACAGCCCATCTGTAGCCTGGTATCCGGGATATAATCTCGTTTAAGAGATATCCGCCTGCAAAGCCCGCGACAAGGCTCAGGGCATATACTGCGGCTGGGGGCAGCAATCCTTTCTTTCCAATAAAAAGTCCCACGGCAGAGATGCCCAGGTAATGGAACACATACAAGCCGTAGCTCCTTTTGCTCATCCACTGGGTAAATCCATTGCTGACATCATAGTATTTTGCCATGCCAGCAATGATTGCGAGACTGGCGGTATAACCATAGCATAAAAATAGAACTGAGCGGTAGGCCGGGCTTATCGCATAGTTTTCACCAAAGTAGCGAATGCAGAAGGCAATGCAAAGTCCTATTGTGGCCACAAGGAAGAGGAAAAAGTATTTTTTCAGTCTTTCAATCACTTCATCGTGTGACAGGACAAAATAGCCAAACAGGAAAACAAAGAAATATAGCCCAAAACGGTAGACAACGATTATAGGTGTGTTGAGAACCTGTCCTGCGGCATACACCACAGGAAGCAGGGCGACAAGGACAGGCAAGCCCGCTTTTCCGCAAATGTTCCAAAGGCGATCCTTGTCAAGCTTGCGGACAAGGACGAGCATGAGTGAAAAAATCCAGAGGAGCTGGATATACCAAAGAACTCCTATCCCGCTTAAAATACATATCATTATCTTAATAAGGAGGGGGACATCGGGATTGTTTGCAAAGGCTCCCCCGATAGAGGCGTTGACATAGCCCTGCAGAAACTGGAAAGCAAAAAGCCCTATCGTGCATGGAACGAGCAGCTTGCGCGTCCTGCTGGCGATGAATTCCTTGTGGCTGTGTTTTTCAAGATAGAGGCGGGAGCTGATTCCAGACACCATAAAAAGGAGCATCATTATCCAGGGATAGACGATATATTGGAACAAATCATAATACTGCACCTCAAGATTTGTGATTTTGCCGACTACGCCTACGATTCCCTCGGCGTTGTACATATATAGTACATGATACAGGACAACAACAACTACGGTCATCCATCTTATATTGTCCAAATAGTTCTTTCTCATAAAATCCCCTTTTCGGCACAAAGCACCATCCCACGATGCAGAGCGTTTGCCCTTTGGACAGGTATCAGACCCCCGGCACGAATAAAAATCCCCCAAGCCTAAGCCTGGGGGATAACTTTACTTTAGCAAGAAAGTTAAGTCAGAATCAGACAAGACCCTGTGCGACCATCGCCTGAGCGACCTTCACGAATCCCGCGATGTTGGCACCGGCAACGTAGTCACCCTCGGTGGCGTACTTCTTGGCGGTCTCCCATGCGTTGTCGTGGATGTTGGTCATGATGTCCTTGAGCTTCTTGTCCACTTCCTCGAAAGACCATGACAGCCTCTCGGAGTTCTGGCTCATCTCAAGGCCGGAGACGGCGACACCACCGGCGTTGCTCGCCTTGCC
>JAFTEK010000307.1 GCA_017453705.1 Treponema sp. | reverse complement strand
TAGAAAAAGAGGTCATAAAAGAAGTGGAAAAGCCTCGCGGCCCTGAGCCAGAGCCTTTTGGAGCTGACGATGACGAAGAGCCTTGGGAAGATGAGTCCAAGAGCGAGACGACGACCACGACAACCAAGACGGAAACAACAGTAACGGAGACCTCAAGCACTTCCGTACCCGACTACAAGAGCGAGTCATGGCCGGAGCCAGAGCCTGTCGCTGACTGGGAGCCTTACGAAACTTACACAGCGGACGAGTACCCAGAACCGGAGCCGGAGCCAGAACCCGAACCAGAGCCTGAGCCAGAACCGGAGCCGGAGCCTTATCACTATGATGATGATGACGAAGACGAAGGAAAGATAACGCTTACGGATGACTACAATGCGGACGCGGGCAACTCCTTCTATGAAATTGCCAAGAGCGGTGGCGGTATGACAACCTATTCCAGGGGCGCGGACACGCTGCCAGATGACTTGTACAACATCCTTGAAGCCATCCATCCCAAGGACGTGGTGGACATAGTGTTTGCAATTGACGCAACAGGAAGCATGAAGGACGACCTTCAGTCCCTGCGCCTTAACTGGCTGCCACGCCTTAAGGAACAGATGGCGGAATTCGGAGACCTAAGGCTCGGACTGCTGTTCTACCGCGATTACGGTGATGACTGGCGTTACAAGCTGCTGCCTGTCAAGCAGCTGGCCTTTACAGATGAGTTTGAAAAGTTCGAAAAGAACTTGAACAGCATAACTATCAAGGGCAGCGAGGGAGGAGACATCCCTGAGCCTGTCTACGAAGCCCTGTATGCTTGTCTGGACTTCTACAAGTGGCGTGACAATGCGGAGAAACGCATCATCCTTATAGGTGACGCACCGCCACACAGCAAGCCCAGGGGAACCAAAAAGGTCACCAAGGATATGGTTGAAGAGCTGAGGGCCAAGAAGGGAATCACGATCCAGAGCATTCTGGTCCCTGACAACAACAGCAAGACAAGGAACTGGTAGGAAACATATCAGGGCAAAAAAAAGCGGGGGCTTTCAAGCCTCCGCTTTTTTATTCCAATCCAACTGAGGCAGCCCAAAAAGTCGCTTGAGCAGGTTGCAAAAGCGGCCGCCTTTTGGACTTGCCCCTGCCTTTAATCCCAGTAGGAATCGTTGTCGGAATAGTTTCCGCCGCCGTCTGGTTGCGGCGGGGCATACTCATTAAAGAAGTCCGTGTCACCGTAATCATCGTTCTCGTAGTAGTCGTTGCCCTGTTTACCAGTATAGGAGCTTGAAAGCTCCATCCTTGTTTTCTCAGGAACTTTCTTCAAGTCATTCTGGGCCAGCACCTTATATGAAGCAGGCAGTTCACCGGCGGGTGTCTCACTGTATATCCCAAGAATCTCCTCCAGAATAGGAACTGCCGTGCTGTAGTCCTTTTTCTTTACCGCAATATGCGCTATCTCGTACTTGCCTATTATGTAGTCAACCGTGTTGTTACCATAACGCTGCAAAAGGACGTTATAATACTGTTCTGAAAGCTTAAAATTATTGTTATTGAAGGCCTTCTGCGCCATCTGGACGATTTCCCGATCGGAAGTCTCCATCGGCAGTGACTGCGGGTCAACCTTGCCCATTGTCTCACAGGATGAAAAAGCCAGCGTCAGAAAAGCGGCTGAAAAAAGGCTTTTTATTACATTCCCCTTTAGGATTCTTGATTGTTTCATTTTATCAGTGTATCATTTCTCCAGATTTATTACTAGTAAGGCTTTTCAAAAGAAGCAAGCATCTTTTGAAACAGGCTATGGATAACTTCCAAAGGGAAAAAATATTATGGCAGACAAGGTTACAATAAAGGCCGGAATCATCGGGGCGACAGGTTACGCCGGAGTGGAGCTTTTCAGGATATTGCTAAGGCATCCTGGCATAGAGAAGATATATGCAAGCTCCGTGAGTTTTGAAGGACAGAGGATAGACAGCGTATACCAGAACCTTCTGGGGCAGCTTGGCGACAAGAGCGACGGAATGTTGCTAACGGCGGACGAGGTTAAAGAGAAGTCCGACATCCTGTTCACCGCCCTACCCCACGGAATCGCCGAACAGTACGCAGACTGGTGCGTCAAAAACGGCAAAAAACTCATCGACTTGAGCGCGGACTTCCGCTACGGCATGGACGAAGCCACATTCAAGACCTGGTACAAGAAGGACTGGCAGTTTCCCGAAGTCCACAAGGAATGTGTCTACGGCTCCCCTGAGATGAACCGGGAGATGATAAAGAAAGCCCGCATCATAGGCAACCCCGGCTGCTACGTGACCAGCGCGACTCTCGGCCTTCTGCCAGCCCTCAAGTCGGGTCTGGTAGACACATCCGCCCCCCTCATCGTGGATTCCAAGAGCGGTGTCACCGGCTCAGGACGCAATGCCACGATGACCAACCACTTCTGCGAGTGCGGCGAGAGCCTTTCCGCCTACAAGGTAGGAAACCACAGGCACCAGAGCGAAATACAGAGGAACTTTGCCCTCATAGCGGGAAAGGAGCCGTCGGACTTGTCCGTAATCTTTACCCCGCAGCTCATCCCCATGAACAGGGGCATACTGAGCACAGTCTACGCCCCCTTGTCAGCGAAAGGGATGCAAGCCGCCGCATCAGGCCTTGCTGCGATACGCTCAATATATGAGGAAACTTACAAGGGAGAGCCTTTCGTCCGCGTCCTGCCAGAGGGAGTGCAGGCGACAACCCGCACGATACGCGGCACCAACTACTGCGACATGCAGATTTATCTGGTAAACGGCGGAAAGATGCTGGAAATCGTAAGCGTGCTTGACAACATGGTAAAAGGCGCGTCCGGGCAGGCTGTGCAGAACATGAACTTGATGTACGGCTTTGACGAGCGGACAGGCCTTGACTTTATCCCCGCCTCATTCTAAAGGAAAAGAAAAGCCCCCGGACAACCGAGGGCTTTTTACTCAGATTAGTATGACTTGGTGTCATGCGGCCTGGAAGAAGGACGAGTCTTCTTCATCAGCTTGCGCTGAATGGCCTTGTTCTTGCGGTTGAGTATGGTGGAAGGCTTCTCGTAATACTCGCGTCTCTTGTACTCGCGGATAATTCCTTCTTTCTCGACCATCCTCTTGAAGCGCTTGATAGCCTTCTCAAGGTTCTCACCGTCTTCGACAAAAATGCTTGCCAACTTATTTCACCATCCTCACCGGCGGCAGTTCCGCAGGAAATGCAAGTATGACATAAACTTAGCAAAAAGTCAAGGGTGCGATGAGCAAGTTGTATCCCACTGCCCGGTTGCCCCACGGCCTTACAACACCATTTCCCTAGCTTTTCACATACCATTCAATCTGATATGATTAGCCCTATGAACATCTGCCTTTTCAGCCCGGAAGAATGTCACAAGCCACTGGATTTGCGCGATGAGCGTGCCAAGCACATTATAACAGTCCTTCACAAGAAAGCTGGTGACAGCTTTTGCGCCGGAATCATAGACGGAGAGGCGGGAACAGCGACAATAGAGCGAATCCAAGAGGCCGAGATGACTTCTCCCAGCGGAAAGAGCTACAAGGGCGGCCTGATGTATTTTTCATTCCGCCCCGAAAACGACGGCAAACCCCTCTACCCCCTCACGATGCTCATCGGCTTTCCCCGCCCCATCCAGCTTAAACGCCTGCTCCGCGACATGGCAGGCCTTGGCGTATGCTCGGTTTACCTCTGCGGGACTGATTTGGTTGAAAAGTCCTACCTCAAGTCCACCCTCTATGACCAGGCGGAGTGCCGCAAGATGCTTTTGGAAGGAACAGTGCAGGCGGCCAGCAGCCATGTTCCCACGGTAAAGATTCTTCCCAGCCTGGACTGCGCCCTAAAGCTCCTGCAAGAAGAAGAGAGGCTTTACGGCAACAGTCCCCTCCATCTCGCAATGGACAACATAAGGGCAGAAGGAAGCCTATCAAGCTTCCTGCGCCAAAGGGAAAGTGAATTACAAGAGAACGGTTGCCGGGCAGTCTCCGCAATAGGAAGTGAGCGGGGCTGGAGCGAGAGAGAGAGAAATCTATTGGAAGAAAACGGCTTTCATCTTCTGGGAATGGGAAAGAGGGTACTCAGGACTGAGAGCGCGGCAACAGTTTCCGCCAGCCTGATATTATCCGCGATGGGATTCCTGTAGAAGGGCACTCCTTAAGACCGGGCAAGCCCCTTTTATGATTTCCTTAGGGTCGGCAGGAGCCTAAGCTCAAGTGCCTATGTCCAAAAGCCGCCTCTTGAGCTCCTTGGCATTGAGGGGCTTAGTAAGATAGTCATCCACACCCGCATCATAAGCCCTTTGCCTGGCATCCTCAAAAGCATCAGCTGTCATGGCAATTATAGGCACGGTCTTGGCATCCTCCCGCTTAAGGGCACGTATCCGTTTAGTGGCCTCGTAGCCGTCCATAAAGGGCATCTGTATGTCCATAAGGATAACAGAGTATTCCTTGGGCTTGGAGAAAGCAAAAAGCTCCACGGCCTCCTTGCCGTTCTCCGCATGTTCCACCTTGCAGCCAAACATCTCCAGAAAAGTCATCGCTATGTCAACATTTATGGGATTGTCTTCCGCGAGCAGAACCTTACCCGGCAGATTTATCTTGGCATCCTCGTTCTGCTTCTCGTAGACAGCCTCCTCTTCCGCAGCCTTGTTTATCTCGCTGTCAGTACGGAACTGGCAGGGAATCTCAACATTTATGCAAGTGCCTATGCCAAGCTCACTCTCCACTATCAGCTTGCCCCCCATCAAATCCACCATACGCTTGACGATGGCAAGTCCCAGCCCTGTTCCTGTTATCCCCTTGGGTCTATTGCCATTGTCGTATTCCTGGGAGAACTCCTCGAACATGTGCTTTTGGAATTCCTCGCTCATGCCGATTCCATTATCTTTGACCTCGAAGGCAAGCATAAAGCTTCCGTCATCCAACACCCTGCTCTTGGACGTGTAGGTAACTTCCCCACATTCGGGCGTATACTTCACCGCATTGGAGAGGAGGTTAAGGGATATCTGGTTCATCCTAACACGGTCAATGATGGCAGCACCGCCATAGCCTTTTTCCACGATGTTCATCTGCCAGTGCAGCCCCTTCTTGCTGCACATGGGTTCCATGATGTTCTGAATGTTGTCAATGTATTCCCTGTAAGGATAGACCTCCGGGATAAGCTTTATCTGCCCCTTGTCCACCTTGGAGATGTCCAGGACGTCGTTTATCAATGAGAGCAGGAATTTGTTGCTGGTTTCTATTTGCTCCAAATCGTGCATCAGCTTTGCCTTGTTGTCCACGTCCATCTTGGCAAACTGGGTCAGGTTCTGAATGGCACCGATAGGAGTACGGATGTCGTGGCTTATGCGGGAAACAAATTCGGACTTGGCCCTGTTGGCACTCTCGGCCTTTACCAAGGCTTCCTTGAGGGACTCCTTCTGAGCCATTTCCTTCTCGCTCTGCCGCGTGACATCCGAGACACACAGGATTATCCCCGTGTGCGCATCATCGATATAGAAGAAACGCATCATCTTGTATGTCATGCGCACACCGCCACCTTCTTTCATTTCCATATAAGGCGTCCTGAAGGTGTACAAATCCTGGTTCTCCAGCTCCCTCTTCACGGTCTCAAGGTTCATGGCTTCAAGGAAGTTGGCCTGGTCAATCTCCGGTATATAGCGGGCAGCCTCTATGTTCTGGATATAGTCCCTGTACGACATACCATGATCGGAGATTATCTCTTTCTTTACGATGAAATTCCTAAAGGTGCAATCGGGAAGGTCAATGATTCCGATTTTCTCATAAACCGAGTTTATGATACTGCCTATGAGCAGCTGTTCATTCTTCTGCTTGGATATATTGTAGGCATAGAAGAACATCTCCACATGGCTGTTGTCGGGGGACTCAAACAGCCTGGCGACCCCCTCCGCCCAAGACAGCTCCGATCCTATCCGTCCTATACTGTAGTCATAGGTGAAAAACCTGATTCCCATCGAATAGTTCTTGAGCATTTTATCCCGGTCAAGAACATCGCTGGCGGACTTGCCGTTTTCTATAATAAATGACATGCCCTTGCCGCCCTTGGAAACCTCAGTGTACCTGGCTCCAATCATGGAAGAAACATAAGGCTTGCAGTCCAGTATTTCGTCAGTGGTCAAATCCACCCTGACACGGAGCACCATGTCCTGCCCCTGATAGGAAGCG
>JAFTEK010000306.1 GCA_017453705.1 Treponema sp. | reverse complement strand
TTGAAGTGGTAGGTGTCCCTGTCCAGGCACAGGTGGTCAAGCTGCTCGTGGGCGTACATCAGTATGGTTCCGCCGGGGGTCTCGTAGATACCGCGGCTCTTCATGCCGACGACGCGGTTTTCCACCAGGTCAACGATGCCTATTCCGTTGCGGCCGCCGATTTTGTTCAGCTCCTCCATGATTGCCAGCGGTGACATCTTCTTGCCGTTCACGGAGACGGCCTCTCCCTTCTCGAATTCGACCGTCACGTACTCGCCGTCACCTGCCTCCTCGGGCAGCTTGGTCTCCTTGAGCATGTTGGCGAAGAGTCCTTCCTTCTCGGTCTCCTCAAGCTCCAGCCCCTCGTGGCTGATGTGCCAGATGTTCTCGTCGCAGGAGTAGGAGTTTGCCTTCTTCATCGGTGCCTCGATGCCCCTGTCCTCCAGGTACTTCATCTCGGCCTCGCGGCTGTCCAAATTCCACTTGCTGTCGCGCCATGCGGCGATTACCTTGAGGTCTGGCGCGAATGCCTTTATCGCAAGCTCAAAACGTACCTGGTCGTTGCCTTTGCCCGTGGCTCCGTGGCAGATGGCGACGGCCTTCTCCTGACGCGCGTACTCGACCAGAATCTTGCCGATGAGGGGGCGGGCGGTGGAGGTTCCCAGAAGGTACTCGTCCTCGTAGACGCAGCCTCCCTTGACCGCAGGCCAGATGTATTCCTTGCAGTACTCCTCGCGTGCGTCCACCACATAACATGCGGCCGCCCCGGTCTTGAGCGCGCGATCCTTTCTCGTGGGCCAGTCATCCCCCTGTCCCAGGTCTATGCAGACGGCGATGACATCATAGTCGTAGTTCTCCTTGAGCCAGGGAATGATGACCGTCGTGTCCAGTCCGCCGGAATATGCCAGAATAACTTTATCCTTTGCCATACAAGCACCTCGTAGAAATGAAAGTTTATGCAAACACACTACATCTTTTTTTATATTTATGCAAGCCTTTTATGATTTTTGTAGCCGGTTGTTAGCCGGTTCAAGTCTTTTTGCCCCTCCTCGCCCTTCCCGACCTCTTGACGGTGAGGCTGTGCGGGTATATCCTTGTGTCAAAGTGACTCAGTATGGCAGTTTCATTTCTTAAATCCGCGTCAACTAAGCTCTCCCTGCGCTTTATGCTTCTTTTGTCAGCGGTCGTCCTGTCTCTTTTCCTGCTTTTTACAAACCTGCTGCGCTATTACGTAAGGCAGGAGCAGTCAACCGAGCTGCTTAAGGCGGCCGGGGAAATTCTTTCCAAGCTGGAGGACGGCTCGGACAGCTTTTATATGCCCTATTACATAACTTATGCTGTCTACGAGTGGGGTAAGCTTGAGGCCGTCCATACGAACGATCCATTCTTGCCCCACCTGCCTCTTACGGAAGGCCGGGTAAAGCTATACTTGCAGAAGGACTTCTTTATAGACGGTGACTTGAACATCCTGTATTACGCCGGTGACTACATTCTTTCGAGCGGCAAGGGGTATCAGATTGAAACAGCGATGAACATGGACAGTGATTCCAGCACGCTTTTGCTAAAAGGAGTCCCGTCCTCGCTCGCCCTTGTCGTGATTCCGGTTCTTGCCTTGTCTTTCCTGCTATCCCTTGTCATAACCCGCAACACAATGCGTCCTGTTGTCAAGATGACCGAGAAGGCACGCAGGATAGGCAGCGAAAACCTTTGGGAGACCCTGCCGCTGAAGCACCTGGGGCCTTCGATGGACGAAAACGATACACTGGCGGCGACTTTCAACGATTTGTTTGCA
>JAFTEK010000305.1 GCA_017453705.1 Treponema sp. | reverse complement strand
CTGTACCGTTCTTGTTGCCATTATTGCCGGACTGGGCAGTGCCGCTAGATGTGCCAGAGCCAGTGCCATTCTTGCCAGAGTTGTTGCCCGCGTTGGCGTTTGTGCCGCTACCAGTACCACTGCCAGTACCGTTCTTGTTGTTGCCGTTGTTGCCAGTGTCAGCCTTGGCGACCTCTTTTCCCTTTCCGTTGGAAGAGGCATTTCCACTGGCAGAACTATTTCCTGTACCGTTCTTGTTGCCGTTGTTACCGGACTGGGCGGTGCCGCTAGATGTGCCAGAACCACTGCCATTCTTGCCAGAGTTGTTGCCCGCGTTGGCGTTTGTGCCGCTACCAGTACCAGTGCCATTGGCATTACCATTCTTGCCATTCTTGCCAGAGTTGTTGCCCGCATTAGCGTTTGCGCCACTACCGTTCTTGTTGCCGGTGTTACCGGACTGGGCAGTGCCGCTAGATGTGCCAGAGCCAGTGCCATTGTTGCCGGAGTTGTTACCCGCATTGGCGTTCGCGCCACTGCCGTTGCCGCTGCCAGTGCCATTTTTACCCGTATTATTGCCGTTGTTGCCGGAACCTGTGCCGTTCTTGTTTGCCGGAGCGGGGTTGGCGTTGCGGGAGCCGTCTATGCTGGATTTGCCCGATATGCCGGTGTCTTTTTTAGTTGTGCTGTTGCCCTTGGACGAGCTGGAATTGTCCGCGGCGTTGGAATTCCCAGAGTTCTTGTTGTCATTGCCGTTCTTGCCTGTTCCGGCAACAGCACTTGAAGAAGCATCAGCTGTCTTGCCGCCATTGCCGTTGCCGTTGTTCTTGGCCTTATCCCTTCCAAGCCCAGCCGAGCTGCTGTCGTTTGCATTCGGGGCGACCGCGCTTTGTCTGGAACCACCTTTAGCAGAATCAGAGCTGTCACCGGCCTTTGCCACAGCAGAATCCGAGCCGTCACCAGAGTTGCTGCCGTCATCGCCAGAAGCGGTCTTGCCGGAGCCTTGCAACCTCTCCATTGTGGAAGGATAGTTATCCTCGTCATTGGGGGCGGCAGAAGATTTGTCCGTGTCAACATCACCGGCCTGACCGCCCTTCATTGCCGCAGCCCCTGTGCCGTCAACGCCTTCGCCCGAAGCAAGGCCGTAGGAATTTCCCACGCCGGAAGAGCCGTTTTCGTCAACGTGCTCAGAAGAAGATACATCTTCCGATGAAAGAGCCTCGCCCTCGCCTTCCTTGCCGCCCTCAGCGTCCAATGCGTCGCCGGTGCCTTCATCATTCTGAGCCAGACCAGACTCAGAGCCTGCTTCTATATCCAAGTCCACCGAGGCATCAGCATCAGTGGAATCCACGCTTGACGAAGACTCAAGGGATGAGTCCGATGATGACCTGGACTCGTCCGGGGCTGACTTACAACCAATCAAAGAACCTGAAGCCGTGAGCATCAAAAGCACGGCTGTAGAACCGGCGACAATTTTTTTCATAACAAACCTCGACAAAAACCGATTTCTTCTATTATTATATGTATTTGTTATTTTTTTTCTAGCCCTAGGGAAACTCTGATTAATAGTTACTTGCCCACGCAAAAACTGCTGAATATGCTTTCAAGGACATCCGTGCTTCTTACTTCACCGGTGATTTCACCAAGGAAGTCCAGCGCATCCTCCAAATCCTGCACAACCGCGTCCAATCCCAGCTCTCCGTCCTGGGCAACACGGATGGCGTGCTCCAGCCTTTCCCAGGATTCCGCCAGCGCATCCCTCTGACGCTCGCTCCCCAGGGCAACAGGGCTGTCCACGCCAGCGGCCTGCGTCAAAAGGGCTTTCACAGCCGCGACAAGATCCCCCAGCCCCTGGCCGTTCTTTGCGCTTATGCACACGGCAATGTCCCAGTTTTCCCCTTCACCAGACGGAAGGGGAAGGGAGCCTTCTTTGTCGCACTTGTTCCATACAAGAACCACCGGGGCTGCCCTATTCGGCACGTCTGCCCCGGTTGCAGGGGTCGGCGCGGCATCCCCACTTAACCTAGTTGCCCCGCTTGCCCCGTATGACAAAAGAAAATCCCTGTCTTGTGCACAAATCCCCCGGCCGGAGTCCACGAGGTACAGGAGAATATCGGCTTCCTGAGCCAGCGACACGGAGCGGGATACCCCCTCATCTTCCACAGGGTCATCAGTCTGCCTAAGCCCCGCAGTGTCAAAGATACGGACAGGTATTCCGTCAAAAGATGCCATGTTCTCCAAGTAGTCGCGGGTTGTACCTTCCAAGTCGCTCACGATAGAACGGTC
Source organism: Treponema sp. (assembly GCA_017453705.1). GTDB lineage: Bacteria > Spirochaetota > Spirochaetia > Treponematales > Treponemataceae > Treponema_D. Next base: position 4,904 of record JAFTEK010000305.1, on the reverse strand, counting down.
TTCCTTGAGCAGGGCGTTGAACAGGCTGGACTTGCCCGCGTTGGTTCGCCCCGCAAGGACTATCTTGGCACCCTCCTGATAGAGCCGTTCTGTCTTCCAGCCAGAAAGCAAGAGCCCTATCTCACCGGAAAGCCTTTTAAGCTCCTCTATATCAAAGCTGTCCGCTATGGTCTCCTCGTCCTCCGGGTACTCCACTGCGACTTCTATAGAAGCAAGGAGAGCCGTGACTTCCTGCTTTATGCCGTCTATCTTATCGTGCAAAAGCCCTGCCAGCCGCCCTGCGGCCCGCCCCCTGGACGAGTCGGTTCTGCTGTCAATGATTTCCTTGACGGCCTCTGCCTTGGTCAAGTCCGCTTTTCCGTTGACAAAGGCACGGAAAGTGAACTCCCCCCTCTCCGCCTGGCGGAACCCTGATTGCAACAGGAGGGCAGACACCGCCTTTACAACAGCAATGCCGCCGTGACAGTAGATTTCTACCATCTCTTCCCCTGTAAAAGAGCGCGGCTTTCTGTACACACCCAGCATAACCTCATCGATTCTGCGGCTGACCTTTCCGTCCTTATCCCGCTCAACTATCCAGCCGTAAACGAGCGTATTGCCCCCTGCCTGCAACAAGGCATCGGGGCGGGAAAAGACATTGGCAAGCAAGGCGACACAACCGTCCCCCGAAGTGCGGACGATTCCTATGGCAGCAGGAGACAGGGCTGTCGCAATGGCAGCTATAGGCTCACCCGCAGTATATCCAAGCTCGGTCATGGGGAAAGTTTAACAGTTATAAGGACAATGTTCTATAGGCCACTGAGATTCTTGCAAGCCTGTTTCAAGAGTAACCGACTTTTGAAACAGGCTCATTCTAATCTTCCAGGGCAAAATGTTCTAATGTAACGCAGTTGTTTTGCTCCACACTGAACAACTACAAAATGTTCTAATATACAACCACAAAACATTCTAATGTACAACTACAAAATGTTCTAATGTACGACTACAAAATGTTCCAATGTAAGACAACAAAATGTTCTAATGTAACGCAGTTGTTTTGTTCCACACTGAACAACTACAAAATGTTCTAGGGAAACGCTGATTAATATAGGAGACATTAATCAGCGTTTCCCGTCAAAGTTTCGTAACTCTTTGTGTTACGAAACTTTGCGAATTTCGGAGTTAACACTGAATAATCCGCATTCGGATTATTCAGTGTTTCCCTAGTATATCAAAGCGAAATATTGCAAAAGACCCTGCCTTGATGTAAATTCCTGTGGATGACCGAGCTAGAGAAGTATTACCAGAAGTTTGATGAGGCTCACAGGCTTAGGACAAGGCACGGACAGGTGGAATTCCGTGTCAGCATGAAGTACATCCACGACTTTATCCCCGCCGGGCACAAGCTTAAGATTCTGGATCTGGGGGCTGGAACGGGCGCATATTCCGTGCCCCTATCACGGGAAGGGCACTCTGTCACCGCAGTGGAACTGGTTGCCAAGAACCTGGCCGCCCTGGAAGCCCAGCACGAGAATGTCAACTGCTGGCCGGGAGATGCCCGCGACCTGCATTTTTTAGATGATGACAGCTTTGACATGACCCTTCTCTTTGGCCCCCTCTACCACCTGCACGGGGATGAGGACAGGCTGCGCGCCTTCTCCGAGGCAAGGCGTGTCACCAGGCCGGGCGGTCTCATCTTTGCCGCATACGTGATGAATGAGTACAGCGTGGTCACTTATGCATTCCGCCAGCACCACGTCAAGGAGCTCTTAAAAGACAGCAGGCTGACCGGGGACTTCCACACAGTGGACTGTGAGAAAGATTTGTACGGCTATGTACGGCTGGAGGACGTAGACCGCCTTGGCGAGCTTTCGGGTCTTGAAAGGGTAAAGCTCATAGCCGTAGACGGACCTGCTGACTACATCAGGAGGGAGCTAAACGAGATGGACGAGGAGGAATTCGAGGCCTTTGTACGCTTCCAACTGGCCAGCTGCGAGAGACCAGACCTGATGGGAGCCAGTTCACATATCATAGATATCCGCAAAAAGGGGAGCGAGTAACAGAGACGGCGGGCAACTGGCGAACGTCCTCAATTGACGCGGGTTTTAGCTGGCAAGCAAGCGGCTTTTGAAACGCTCCCTAGACGGAAAGGCCCATAAATGCTACTATGTAGCCCTTAGGTACGAATCAAAATGGAATACTACTGCATGATGGTCAAGACAAGGGGGGAAGAAAAATTCAAGAGAAGACTTGAAAAACTTTTCGCCCATGCAAGTTATGATGCAGATGTAATCCTATTCAAAAAAAAGCTCCGTACACGCAAAAACGAAGAATACGAAAAGCCCCTGCTGCCCGGTTATCTCTTTATCGCCTGCAAGGACAAGCTCGACCTGGGGCTAATCTGGATGATAAAGAGAACCGAAGACTTCTACCGGTTTATGAATTCAAACAGGGATGTCAAACCCCTCTATGGCCGTGACTTGGAATTTGTGCAGAGGCTTTTGACATTCGGAAAGACCCAGGGGCTGTCCAAGGCATATTTCAACGAGAATATGAGGATTGTGGTGGTAGACGGCCCCCTAAAGGGCTTCTCCGGCAACATATACAAGGTCAACCGCAGGCAGCAGCGAGTCACAGTCCTGCTGGAGATGTTCCAGAGCAACATAAAATTTGACCTGGGATATGAGCTTATCGCCATGGCTCCGGGTCAGGGTCAGGCAAAGACCGGCCAGGAACACACTGGATAACCCGAATCCGGATTATTCACAGCATCTCCCTAGGACTCCGCTCCCTCTTCTTCATCCGACAAAAGGTGCACTTTCTTGATACAGGCGGTGACTTCTTCCTTTGGAATAGAACAGAATATCGAGACCAGCTCCCCGTCCAGCTGAGTACCCGCCACGCTCTTGATTATGCTTATGGCTTCCTCGTAGCTCCGGCCGGCCTTGTAGCTCCTTGTCATCGTGATGGCAGAATATGTGTCAGCAACAGCTATCAGCCTTGCCCCAAGGGGAATCTGCTCGTCCTTGAGCTTGTGGTAGCCGTTGCCGTCAATACGTTCGTGATGGTACTGGATCCAGTCCAACATGGTGGAAAAAAAGTTGACGGGCTTGAGTATGCTGATGGCTATGTCGGGATGGCGGCGCATCAGCTCCCATTCCTCATCGGTCAGTTTTCCGGGCTTGTTCAGTATCGCCTCTGGAATCCCCAGCTTTCCAACATCATGGAAAAGGGCGGCATAGCTCAGGGAGTCACGGTTCAACTGCTTCTTCATCGTCATGGGCAAGTAAGAGTGCAGCAGCAGGGCCAGCTCCTGCACATGCAGCGAGTGGCCGTTCAAGTTGGGGTCACGCGCCTCTATGACGCTTATAAGGGACTTGCACAGGGAAAGGCAGTTCTCCTTCTCAGAAGCGGTGAGCTTGTATATCCATGCCAAGACCACCGTGACAAAGATTGCCCCGCTAAAAAGGATAAAGCCTATCCAGATGGACTGAAACTGCAGGCCGAATATGATTATGTACACAACAAAGAAAGTGATTATCAGGGCAAAGACCACGTAGTCCAGCAGACGCTTACTCGGCCCGTCATTGGGGGTGAGCCGCCTGTGGTAACGAATGAGCATAAGGGAACTGAACATGTTGTAAGCCTGTAGCAGAATGCCAAAGGCTATCATCGTCTGTGAAATCACAAACATAAGCTACCTATCAGACCTTGAATCCATTTATCATATCAGAGACCTTCTTGGAAGTCTCGTTGCTCTTCCTGGTCGCACCGACAACGGCATTGGCGGAATCGCGCATCTTGTCCATGTTCTGCTTGGCTTCCTCAGACTTCTGCTTGGTCTCCTCGGCCATCGTCTCCAAATCCTGCGCGCTGGAGGAAAGCTTGCGGGCGGCGTCTTTTATGTGGGCGGAAGAATTCGTTATATCCGCCGTGGTGGAATCCAGAGTCTGCATGGTGGCCGAAATGCTTTCCACCCCCTCGTTCTGCTCTTTCATTCCATCGCGGACTTCCTTAATCAGACCGTCCAGCTGCAAAATCTTGCTTCCCACGGACTCAAAAGAAGATGCAGACTTCTGGGAAGAAGTGACTATCTCCATAATCGCGCTGGAGATGCCGCCAAGTAGCTTTTTGATTTCATCCGACTGGGTGGAAGACGTTTCCGCCAGCTGCCTAATCTCGTCAGCGACGACCGCAAATCCCTTTCCTGCATCGCCCGCGTGGGCTGCTTCGATAGCGGCATTCATTGCGAGGAGGTCAGTCTGCTCTGCTATGGCGGCAATGGCTTCGTTTGCTTCCGTCAGGTTCTCGGACTGCTCGGCTATGTTCTTTATCTTCTCCGAAACCTCGTCCTGCAGCTTTCGGCCTTCGGAGGAATCACTGACAAGCAGCGAATACTCACTTATAATCGTCTCTATATGCCTGGTGACAGAGCTTATGCTGGCGGTAATTTCGGTCACTGCGGAAGAAGCGTTGCGTATAGCCGTGGACTGCTGCAGTATCCTCTTGTCCAGTTCCGCAATCTCGCTGTCAACGGTGCGAGCCTCGCCGGTGATGGACTCTATCTTGGACTTCTGGAAGCCCACCTGGAGGGTGATGTCGCCCACATTCTCGTCCGCGCTGTTCATCTCCTTGATGTGGGTCTTCATCTTGCCGGTCAGCTCATGGCCGGTCTCAGCAAGGTCATCCGCCTCGCCCTGCAGCTCCTTGACCATTGAATTGAGCCTGCCGATGACGTGGTTGCAGTTGGCGGCCAGTGCCACCAGCTCGGAGCCGCCTGCTTCCGGTATGCGGGACGTAAGGTCTGCCTCTCCCTTGGAAATGCTGTCCATCGCCTGTGAAACCGCCCCAATCTTGCCAAAGATAGAGGAGGTGAACATAGTGACAATCCCAATGCCTAAGAAGACAAATGACAAACCAAGTAT
>JAFTEK010000304.1 GCA_017453705.1 Treponema sp. | reverse complement strand
TGTTTGCCGCCGTCATGTTCCTGAACAGGCAGTCTCTGTTTGTCTGGGCTGACAGGCTCGCGGAAAGACTTGTGAACAAGCAGCTTGAAGGCAATTACACCTTTGAGTCCCATTACACATGGCTTTTTAGGAAGGGCTTCTGGGATTTACACGTTTATGACAATCCCCTCTGGATGATAGGCTCTCTTTTCGCGGGAAATATCATCCTCTACTGCTATGGATACATTTGTTTTCTCTGCCGCCGCTATCTAAAAAAAACAGCCTCCGCTGCCGTCCGTCCGGCCTGTATGCTGCTTATAGTGATACTGGCCAGGCATGACATCCCCATGCTGGCGGTCATTCTTGGGGGTTGCTACGGACTTGTGTACAAGAAGTGCAATAAAACTCTGCGCATGGCAGGCATCGCAGTCTGCATTTTGCTCCTGGTTTTTAACGCAAGCCTGTATTTTGTCCGTGACTTTGACTTTGAGCGTTTCCCACGCTATTATGAATGGGCTGGAATGGCAGCGGCCCTCGCCTTGATGCACCTGCTTTTTTCCTGCCATATCTTGCAGTCTTTCTTTGCCTGCAAGGTTCTGACCGCCCTGAGCGGGCTTTCATTCGCAGTTTATTGCATCCACTATCCGGTCATAGGGCTGGTTGCGTGCCCCATGATATATTTCCTGTGGGAAAAAATTCCATATATCCCCTTGGTCATGCTCACCTTCGTGGCAACCGCAGCTGCCGGCATCCTGCTTTCCTTTGTATACAACAGGCTTATAGAGCGTCCCTGCTATTTGCTGACAGCCAGGCTGATTGCCTTTTTGAAAGCCAATTAGGACAATTCATAGCTCCTTTCGGCCCTTTGCTTTTATTCCTTATCGCTTACTGGACAAATGCCGAAATTCAAGGCAAATGGGTAAGTTCAGACTTCTTGCCGCTGTCATATCAGGCACGGTTTTTTACGTCATCACTTCAATATCATGCGGTAGGAACAGCGTCTGGGCCGAAAGACAGATGGAAGAGCAGAGAAGGCTCTTGAGCGCGCACGCGGTCGAGATTGAGAAGATAAACGAAGAGCTTAGCCTGGAGAAAGTCGCTCTGGAAAAAGACATGGATGTGGTTGCCGCTTATGCCCGGAAGCTCTCCTATCTAAAGGACGGTGAAAAGCTGGTCATAATATCAGGCCTTGCGTCATCAGAGAACAGAATCTATGACCCTGGGACTGTGCTGCTGCACGATGAGGTAAAATACTTCCCTGAATGGTTCTGCAAGTGCGTGGGCTTGGTGGCTTTTACCGCCGTGTACTTTATCCTGCTTATGTTTGATGCTGGAAGCGGCCTCTTGCACTACAGGGGCAGGAGGCCCGGTGAGCACAATGGAAAGTCCCGTGAGCCGCAAAAGCGGACATCCGGAAGGGAAAGCCTTGCCGCAAGTATATAAGAAGGACGAGGATTCTGCATCCATAGCCGCGGAATGTCTTGCCAGAGGCAGCATAGCGATTTTGCCCACCGATACAGTGTATGGTTTCAGCGGTGTCGTTGATATCAAGGGCACTGGCAAGAAATCCACTGACAGCCGGATACGCAGGATAAAAGGCCGTGACGAGGGAAAGCCTTTCATCCAGCTGATAGCCAGTCCCGAAGAAATCTGGAAATATACAGACGAGAATATAAGCCGTGAGCTTCTGGACTTGTGGCCTGGCCCGCTTACGATTATAGTGAGGCTAAAGGAAGGCTCCCCTCTGGACATTGAGTCCAGGACCGTTGCGTTCCGTTGTCCGGGTGACAGCTGGCTCAGGCAGGTCATAGCCAGGCTTGGAAGGCCGGTGTATTCGAGCAGCGTCAACAGGAGCGGCCGCCCGGTTTTGTCGCGTATATCAGACATTGTGGAAGAATTTGGGAAGGACGTCTCTATGGTTGTCAATGACGGTGACAAGGACAAGGGGGTTCCTTCCACCATAGTGTCTGTCTCAGATGGACTTGTCAGATTGGTCAGGCAGGGAGCCTTGAGGCTGGACGGGCTTTCTACCGCTGCCTGTCCTTGAATTCCCTTGACAGCTCCAGTTTTACGTCGCGGTCTTTCATGTCCGCCCGCTTGTCAAAGGCTTTCTTTCCCTTGCAGACACCAAGCTCCAGCTTGACCCTGCCGTTCTTGAAATAGAACTGAAGGGGAACAAGGGTATATCCTTTCTCGCGGACCCTGCGCTCCAGCCTTTTTATCTCTTCCTTATGGAGAAGGAGCTTCTTTTTTCTGTCCGGGTTATGGCCAAAGTTGGCGGCATAAGAATACTCGGTGATATGGCAGTTCTGCACCCATACCTCGCCATTTTCTATTGTGGCAAAGCTGTCTGGAAAAGAAACCTTGCCTTCCCGCAAGGATTTCACCTCAGATCCCTGTAGTTCCACACCGCACTCTATCTTCTCTTCAACCGTGTAGTTGAAATAGGCTTTTTTGTTCTGGGCTATGATTTTCCTTGCGCTGTCAGCCATAATAGAGACAACTATAGCCAAATTCTTCCAAAAAGTCTAGCGAGAGCCTTGCTTGCTTTTAATCCTTTTTTAGGGTAAAGTGGTGGAATGAACATGGAAGCATTCGTATTGGGATGTGGTGGCATGATGCCCCTGCCTTACCGCCACCTGACTTCTGTACTGCTCAGGCGGGAAGGGAATCTTTTTCTTTTTGACGGAGGGGAGGGAACCCAGGTCTCGCTCAGGCGCCTGAACCTAAAATGGAAGAAAATCAACGCTATATTTGTATCCCACACCCATGCCGACCATGTTACTGGTTTGCCAGGAATTCTGATGCTTTCTGCCCAGGTGGAAAGGACTGAGCCTCTCTATATTTTCGGGCCTCCTAAGATAGCCGAATACATAGACACGAGCCGTAAAGTCCTGGATATGTATATAAACTATCCTATTGTCGTGAATGAGATAACCGCCCCCTGCACGGTATACGGGGGTGAGGACTTCTATGTCAGGGCTTTCCCGCTATCCCACACTAAGACTTGTGTAGGATATACATTGGAAGAGCTTGACAGGCCGGGAGAGTTTGACCCGGAGGCCGCGACAAGGCTTAAAATTCCACGTGGCCCCCTCTGGGGCGAGCTGCAGCACGGCCGGAAAGTCCTGAACTCCGAGGGAGTGGAGATTTCGCCCGGCCAGGTGGTCGGGGCCGCCAGACCCGGCAGGAAATTCAGCTTTGTGACGGACACCTTGTATCTGCCGTCTATAACAAAGGAAGTCAGGGGGTCTGACCTTTTGATATGCGAGGGTATGTTCACGG
>JAFTEK010000303.1 GCA_017453705.1 Treponema sp. | reverse complement strand
CTGAACAATTCCGTCCGCCATGCCAAGGCCAGCCAGATAGATGTAAGGTTGTCGGGTGGAGACGGTTTTCTGGAGCTTTTGATACATGACAACGGCAGGGGTAGCCCGGATATAAACTACCCGTCCGGCGGAAATCAGGACAAGATGGAGACAGGCGTTGGATTGCAGTCCATGCGTTACCGGGCTGACCAGCTGGGGGCGGACTTTAGGATTGTCTCGTCCCAGGATGCCGGGACATCTGTAATCTTACGCTGGAAAAAATAATTGCAAGTAAGTTTCAAAAGTGACTGGCTTTTGAAACAGGCTCATGGCTCAGAAGCTTGAGCGCCCCATGAAACTCCGCGCCAACGTGAGCCTGTCTATGTACTCAAGGTCGCCGCCTACGGGCAGTCCGCTGGCCAGCCGCGTCACCTTGCAGGGCTTGTCCTTAAGCAGGCTCTGTATGTAGAGGGCTGTCGTATCCCCTTCCACGTTGGGGTTGGTCGCAAGGATTACCTCAGTTATGCCCTCGTTCTGTACCCTCTCCAGCAGCTCCTTTATGCGCAGGCTGTCCGGCCCTACACCAGAAAGTGGGGCTATGACTCCCCCAAGCACATGGAAGAGTCCCTTGTAGTCGTGGCAGCCTTCGATTATGGCGACATCACTGGGCTGCTCCACCACGCAAACAGTGGCCCTGTCCCGGCTCATATCCTGGCAGATGGGGCAGGGGTCTTGTTCCGTCCATGAGCCGCATACTGAGCAGCAGCGTATCCTGTCCTGCAATGTCGCTATTTGATTGGAAAAGCTACGCATGAAGGCAGGGTCTGCCTTGAGCAGGAATGTCGCAATCCGGCTTGCAGACTTCTTTCCTATTCCGGGCAGGCGTGAGAAACTGCCAGTTATCTCGTCAATTGCGTTCATTCAGTTATAGCCCCAGACCGGGAATGTTCATTCCGCCTACCATGGGGCCAAGATGGTTCTTTATCTCCTCCTGGACTTTCTCTATCGCGGCATGGTGGGCGGAACGGATAAGGTCTTGCAGCATGGGCACGTCACGGTTGTCCACGCAGATGGGGTCTAGGTGGATTTCCAGCATCTCGAACTTCCCGTTCATGGTCACGGATACCATGTTGCCTCCGGAGCTTCCGGTCGCACGTATGTTGCCAAGCTCCTCCTTGGCCTTCTCAAGCTGCTCCTTGAGGTTTCCAAGGTCTTTTAGCATTTCAAGTGGGTTCATGTTATTCTCCTATCTAATTCTTTTACATTCCTATTACGCTGCCCTTGAAGGTATCCCTGAGCAGTTCTACCTGAGGGGGCAGCTTTATCTCAGCCTTTTGCTCTTCTTTGTTTTCTTCCATTATAACGTCAAAGCTGAATGTCCTTCCTGACGCATTTGAAAGATATGCTGTTACGTCCGCGGCCCTTGCCTTGAGCTGCATCATGGCGAAGGGGCTGGAGACTGTTACTTCCAGTTTGTCTTCTTGTATCCTGTGTCCGACTGAATCTGAGAGGGCTGCGGAAAGCAAACCGTCCGTAGCCGCGAAGTTTTGCAGCATGGATTTGAACAGGGCTTCTGGATCGAGCGGGCTAGCTGCCGCTGCCGGCACAGCTGGCTTGGCTGGGGCTTCTTCCGCTTGGGGTATAGTCCCCTGCGTAACTGCTGCATTTTCTTCTCCCCCTGTTTTTTTTAGCGGCGGTTCAGCTCCGCCATCACGAAAAGGGGGCGGTGTCCAGCCTATCCCCCCGCCGGTCCCGCCCTGGGCCATGACCGCGCCGGCAGTCGCCGGCTGTGAGGCCGCGCTTTTTGCCAGCAGGGGCTTTATGCCGTCCAGGGCCTTCTTGACCTCCGCCGGGGAGACGTATTCCTTTAGCCATGTCAGGCGGCTTATGGCAAGCTCCATCTCGTAGCGGACATTGAGCGAATATCGGATGTCGCGGTAGAGCTTCATGAAGATGTCTATCGCCCGCTCTAGTTGCACGGAAGACCAGGCATCGAGCACTTGCTTGGAAAATGCCTCGGCATTGCGTCCGAGCAGGGCTTCCCG
>JAFTEK010000302.1 GCA_017453705.1 Treponema sp. | reverse complement strand
TGGCCGAGAACGGAAAGCTGGGGCTTGAAAAGTTCCGCGCCAGTGAGGAAGGCTACTACGATTTGATATTGATGGACATCCGTATGCCTGTTATGGACGGGTTTGAGGCTGCCAAGGAAATACAGAAACTAGACCGCAACGATGCCAGGGAGATTCCGATAATCGCCCTGACCGCTGACGCATACGTGCAGGACGAGGAGAAAACAAGCAGCTGCGGCATGGTGGCCCACATAGCCAAGCCCATCAACGCAGAAAAATTCTACGATGTGCTTGAGAAGTGCATACAGGAAAGGAACAAGGTCAAATCCTATGCATCGCGCTGAACACACGCTCATTCATGACATTGCACTCCACGCCTAGCTCCTCGCAGTTTGCAGTAAGGTCTTTGCGCGCTTTGTCTATGTCGGTGTCCGCGTTCTCAAAGTCCACCATCATCATCATGACGAAATTGCCGCTAAGGATTGTCTGCGTGATATCAACGATATTTATTGAATGGGCGGCAAGATAAGCGGAGACCTTGGCGATGATACCAACCTTGTCCCCGCCTACCACTGTGATTATTGCTTTCATACCAGCCCATTCTAACGAAATAAGGCCGGCATTTCAAGTTACTTGGAGCTGGCCTTCCAGACCCCCTGCCATTCAGACGGCGGATTGGCCATAAGCTCGGCGCATTTGTCTGAGTAGAAGGATGCAGGCGGGTCGCTTTCCTTTGTCAAGTCAAAGACAGCCTTTGCCCCGGCAAAGTCCCCCTCATAGAAAAGCTTACGGCCTTTGTCAAAGCTCTCAATCAGCTCCTTCCTGGCCGCATAGACCTCATCAGGCATAGGCTCATACACCGTGACAGCCTCTTTCTTGCCAACGACAGCGACACGGGCAATTTCCCTGAAGTGAAGTTTGCATCCATGTGCAAGGGCACTTTCCATAGTAGCCTTGGAACACATCGTGTAAGTACCAAACTGCTTGTTAAGCCCTTCCAGACGGGAAGCCAGGTTAACACTGTCGCCAAGCATCGTGTAGTCAAAGCGGTTGGAAGACCCCATGTTGCCTACAACGGCATGGCCTGTGTTCATCCCGATCCTCTGGTAGAAGTCCTTTCCTGTCATCTTCTTAAGCTCAGACCTAAGCTCATCAAGCCTCTTCTGGCACTCCAAGGCAGCACCAAGAATCCTGGCGGCATGGTCTTCCTGGTCAGCCGGAGCATTCCAGAAGGCGATAATCGCGTCCCCCTCATACTTGTCTATCGTGCCGCCTGATTTCAGTATTATCGAACTCATCTCGGACAGGTACAAATTAAGAACCTCCGTCAGCTTGGTAGGATTCTTGGCCAGCCCCTCCGATATGCTGGTAAAGCCCTGGACATCCGAGAAGAAGATGCTTATCTCCCGCTCCTCCCCGCCCAGCCTGAGGCTGTCAGGGTTGCTTATAAGCTGGTCAATGACCGCCGGGCTGAGATACTGGGAGAAAGCCGCCTTTATGAACCTTTTCTGCCGGCCTTCCAGCATATAGGTAAGGGCGAGCTGCAGCAGGAATGAGAAGGCAAATGCCGCGAGGGGTGCCACGAGCAAGATGTACCAGCCCATGACAAAGAGGGCGAAAGAGCCGGCGGTGATTATAGCAAGGCCGAATGCAACCGTGCCGACGGCAGACAGGGCATTCCCCAGGCTGCTCCGCCTGGCTTCCGTAAAGGATATGGCAAGGATTCCCAGAACGCTAGCAAACACTATCCAGGCAACCGAAAGAGGGGTCGGGACAGTACGCATAAAGTCATTGGAAAGGAAGTTGTCCAGCTCCGTCACGTGGACTCCACATCCGGGGTAGACCTGTGAAATAGGCGATGAGCATATATCAAAGAGGCCTGGAGCGTAGTAGGCGTAGTAGACATAGGCCCCCTCAAAGCTCTCAGGCGGAATCAAAGGCTCCCTGCCCTCGATGTAGTCATAGTAGCTCTGCAATACGTCCGAAGCACGGTAGGGGTTATAGACACCAAGATTCTTGCGGTAGCGCAGCAGAAGGGTATCCTCTTTTTCAACGGGATATGACTGCCTTATCTCGTCAATAGTCATTCCCGATATCACGAGGGGCGCGACACCAAGCGACGGGTACTCCGCATCATCACTTATAAAAGAAATCCTAGCCCGCCTCTGCACGTCATCGCCGTCCTTGGCGCTGACCGTGCTTCCAATCACCCCTGCGCTCCTGCGTATAGGATCCACAGGGAAAATCAGGTCGTCAGAAGAACTTGACGCATCATCCGCGTACATGGCGTGGACTACCCTGCCGTAATCGGCGCAGGCCTTTCCAAACGCCTCGTCATCGTCATCACCATAAACAGAAGGCTCCGTGAACAGGACATCAAACGCTATGCTCTCGGCATTGCTTATGTTCATGTAGTTGACCACATCGCCCAGGGCCTTTCGCGGCCAAGGCCAGCCCCATCCCATCTCGCGCCTGGCCCAGTTTATGCTCTCCTGGTCCACCGTTATGAAACAGATGTCCTGGGAGGGATAGCAGTAGGACGCGGCAAACTTGGTCCTGCTGTCAAACGTCTTGTTCTCCAGAAAGGAAAGAATACCGGAAAAGTGCAGCAGGACAGCCGCCAGGGAGACTCCGATGACGACAAAGAACGAGCGGATATACTTTTTCATCGCTGCAAGCTCCCCTGAGCCTTTGCAAAGCGTGCCTGGCGAACCTTCCTGTTATAATCCTTCTTGTACTTCTTGAGGTCTCCCTTGATATTCTTGATCCTGGACTCCGCGCTGGGGTGGGTCTTGCTAAAGCCCCCGGCCTGCTCGGACTCCGTGAGCTTCAGGAGATTCAGCATATCCTGCATGGCCGCAGGGTCATAGCCCGCGTCGCTCATCAGTGAGAGGGCTTTCTTGTCCGCCTGGAACTCCTGGCTCTTGGAGTATCCTGATGTAACAACCTGATCCACAACGTCATTCACACAATCCTTGAATCCGTCCAAAAGCAGGGCGTCATTCCCGCTGGAACCGGACTGCACGGCCTTGACAAACTCACTCGTGGCCCTGTTGGATTTTATGGCCTTCACGCTGTGTCCCAGCTGGATATGGGCTATCTCATGGGCTATGACAGCCGCCAGGGCATCCTCGTCCCTGGCGCACTCCAAAAGTCCCCTTGTTATAAGAATATGGCCGCCGGGAGTGGAAATAGCGTTTGCTTCCGATGAGTCCAATATGCCGACGTAATAGCCCTTGTACAACTGGGGCATGTCGGAGGCCTGTGTTATGGCGGCGCAAATCTTGTTGGCATAGGCCGTCGCCTCCTTGTTCTGGTAGAGCTTATACTTCTCCAGAACAGTACCGGCGACAGCACGGCCTATGTAATACTGCTGTTCGGGAGTAATCTCCTCCGTTATATTGGCTATAGAAGTCGAGGCGGCTTCTATCCCCTTTCCAGCCTTGATTATCGTGTCGCCATTCACCCTCCTGAGAACATCCAGCCCGTCCGAATACACCACGGACTGGACACACAGGGCAATGGCGGCCAAAAGACAAGTCGCCCGTCTCATTCCGCGTCCTCCTTAAGCTTGCCATCCCTGACGAACTGCTGCCTCTCGCCATCAGAGACCACATTGCCCTCAACCAAGTCCACGGAAGCATAGTCCGCCTTTCCGTCCTTGCGGTATTCAGACTCAATCCCCTCGGAGAAACCTTTTCCGGCAAGGGAAATCTCGCTCGCGTCGGTCGTGACGGCCTTTCCCGCGACAATCTTGCGCTTGGACAAAGACGAACTGCTGACCCAGCCCTTGACGGAAGGGGACGACACAGGGGAAACCAAGGACCACTTGCCAGACACCTGGGCAACAGTCACCTCGTCACCATAGGAGAGGGTCTTTACGGTCTTGGATGAATTTGAAGCCTTTTCTTTTAGGGCTAGCGACTGCACGGAGATGTAGCGGGTGTTGCCAGCCGCAAAGGCCGCGGCCACAAGCGCAGACATAATTATTGCCATGAAGAATCTTTTTAACATAAATTGCCTCCACATTATATGTTAGGAACTATTATAAAAGGCTTTCAAGCACATTGCAAGACTTGCACCTGAAAGTTAAGAAAAATCTTAGGAACTTTCACAGAATCCCCCCGACGCAGGGCGTTTGCCTTTGGGCAGGTATTAGACCCCCGGCACGAATAAAAAAGGCTCCGGGGAACATCCCCCGGAGCCATAAAAAGCCTACAGGCCCTTATTATTTCTTCTTCTTGGCGTTCTTGTTGGCGGCGGCCTCGGCAGCGGTCTCTTCCTTAATCTCCGCCTTCAGAGCCTCCTCACGCTTGGCAGCGGCGGCAAGGGCAGCTGCATTGCCCTCGCGGACTTCCTTGGCAGCCTTGGCACCCAGCCTCTCCTTGATCTTG
>JAFTEK010000301.1 GCA_017453705.1 Treponema sp. | reverse complement strand
GTGTCGCTCTTTTCCATTGCTGCCCTTCCGTGTGTAAAGCGCTAAACCTCGGGGTCCGGGGCGGAGCCCCGGGAGGAGCGTTTCTGATACACGGGCAGCGGGTAGATTCCAGTCTGGAGATACTCGTAATACTCTGTGGGGGTCAGCTTAAGCAGTTCCCACTGACCGCGATCATTGTTGTAGTAATCCATCCAGTCATTGATTATGGCAACGACCTCATCGAAGGTCTGGCAGGCATCGATCAGGTCAGCAATCTCATCCTTCATGTGACCGAAGAAGCTCTCCTGCGGGGAGTTATCCCAGCAGTTTCCGCGGCGGGACATAGACTGGACGAATTCAGCGTCCTTCAGCTTCTGGATAAAGGCATAGCTGGTATAATGGCAGCCCTGGTCACTGTGGACAATAGTTTCATTGTCCAAGGTACAGCCGTGTTCGACGACAAGGGAGTCTACGGTTTCAAGGACAAAATCTACCCTGAGACTCAAACTGACACGGTAAGCCAGAACCTCGTGGGTGAAGGCATCCAGTATCGTGGAGAGATAACACTTTTCGCTCTTGCCGAAGAACAGATACGTGATGTCCGTTAGCAGCACCTTTCTGGCTCCGCGCTTGAAGTCTCGGTTGACCACGTTTGCCGCAATATTGCTGGTGGCCAGCGCCTTCGCCATCCGACGATAGGGATTCGCTCTGCGAACCGGGCAAACGAGTCCGTACTTGCGCATCAGCCTGCGGATCTTCTTCACGTTCATGATGACTCTGGGTTCGTGAAGCAGCCGCATGTGGATGCTTCTGGCGCCTTTGGCATACCCGCGATATTTGTAGGCTTCCAGAATTAACGCAAAGTCTTCCCGGTCAGCATCCTCCCGTTTTTTTCGGGAGCTTTCGGAGGCACACCAGTTGTAGTAACCAGATCTGGAAACACCGGCGATTTCACACATCTTGCTGATCTTGAGCAGGTTATTGTCCTTTAATGTGGCTTCTCGGATCAGAGCAAATTTTACTTCTGGCGCTGCTTGGATTCCCATGACTTCCGCGCCTCCAAATCTGCCGTATGTATTTTTTTTAGGAATTCAACTTCCTGCCGTGTATATGCCAGTTCATGCTCCAATTGCTCAACTCGTGCTGCAAGGGTCTGTTCTTTGGTTTCTTTTGCGGGTTTGCGACAGTTCCGAGTGCGAAGGTCTGCAAAACCTTCTTCGCGGTCTGCATTCTCTCGAAGATGATGCGCAATACCATAAAGCCGCGACCTCCCAAGAATTTCTGGGTTTATTCCGTATTCTTCGAGTATTACACGCATAGGCTTACCGTTTGCAAGCTGTTCATATGCAATGCTCTTAAACTCGGTTGTGAAGTTTACCCGGCCTGAAATGATGCTTGCAACATATGGGCTGCTGCTGAGTTCCTCAATCTCTTCTGCGGTGAATAGTTTCTTCGCCATAGTGCTCGTCCTTTCCGCCTTGACCATTTCGAGCACTATTATAACAGAAACTTACCGTCGTTGGAATGTCCACGACTTGGGGTTTCGCAGAAACTCTACTGTCCACGACTTGGGGATGTTGCCGTTTTAAGGCTGTCCACATAACGGGGACGTAGGTGCTACCTTACCAAAGCCACTGTCCATTCTACGGGGTATAGTTTATTATACTCTCAAACTATCACACGATTGAACTATCACACGATATATCGTGTGTTTGTATGCAGCCAGCCTCTCTGGCCGGCCTTCACCTAACCGGGAGAGCGGTTGGGTGCGTTATCGTTGCGGGTAGAAAAGAATCATGCCACTTTGGAAAAGTGCCTGATTCTGCGGACTTTCTGGCCTGTCTCCACCTTCAAGTGATTGTATCAAATCGCCGCACAAGATTTCCCCATTCCGAGACAACTGGATACAGGCACACGATGCAACCAGGCTTCACCAAAACAGCCTGGTTGCGCCACGTTTAAGTGCATACCTGCAAACAATTGTGCAGACAGGAAGCACCGACGGTAAAGAGACTGACCAGTACAGCCGCAAGAAGGGTAATGTGGATTGTTCTTCTTATGTTTTTGTTGCGCTTATTCATGAAATATTCTTTTTCGGCCATGGCTACGTCCTCCTCATGAATGCCGTTCATAGCGCGAAGAAGTGTCAGCGAGTTTAGCATAGTTCTTCCTCCTGTAAATAGGCACGCAGTTTTCTGCGGGTTCGAAGCAGGCTGCTTTTGACCTTACCCTTACTGAACTGCAGCTTTTCCGCGATTTTATCAATGGGTATAACATGCC
>JAFTEK010000300.1 GCA_017453705.1 Treponema sp. | reverse complement strand
CGCATGAAAATGGCTAGATGTCAAGTAAAATGGTTAAGTTGCCCACTGAAAGTAGCTGTTCTGGCTAGAATCGACCTGTTCGTAGACCGCCAGCGTAGCTTCAAGGCCACCGCCAGCACAGCTTCAAGGCTATACGGTTGCTTTCCGAACAGGTCTAATCTTGGCGGTTTATGCTGTCAAGGCCGGATTTTGAAGTGCTTCCATAAGTGCAAGTATGAGGGACTTGTATTCTTCCATGAGAACAGGAGTTTGGGATTTGATTTGTGAAAGCGCTTCCTCGTAGTGGGGACTGCCCGGCTGGTTGTCTTGTATAATATGCCCGCTCTGTTCCAGCTGGGCAGCTGACTCGGACAGTTTGTCCAGACCTGCCAGCCTAGAGGATGACTTGAGGGCATGAACCTTGACGGTGTAGTTCTTCCATTCTTCTTTCTTCATGCAATGCAGTATCGTGTCCAGCGTGTCGGGACCGCTTTCGGCATACTGCCTAAGCACATCCTTGCATACATCGGGGCTGCCACATGCCTCCAGTGACCGGGCGATGTCTATGCCAGCTACCTGAGACAGCCTCTGCAACACTGGATCCACAAGCCTTAGCGGTTCTGCAGGCTGTTGTTTTTCAGCTATAGCTCCCCGTATAACCTTTTCCGGAGGGAGATAGCTTGCTATCATCTTCTCAAGCTTGATGCTGTTGACAGGCTTGGTCAGGTAATCGGTAAAACCTTCATTTATATACATCTCCCTTGCGCCGGAAATTGCATTGGCGGTAAGGGCTACGGCCGGAACCCCCTTGCACAGGTTGGGTTCCAGATGCTCCAAAGCATGAAGGGTTTCTATTCCGTCCATCGTGGGCATCATGTGGTCTATGAAGAGGATGTCGTAGTGTTTCTCACGGCAGAGCTTGAGGGCTTCTACCCCGCTGGATGCCGTGTCTATCTGCACCTGGGTTTCTTTGAGAAGCCCCTTGAATACGGTGAGGTTCATTGCCGTGTCGTCCACGCACAGTATATGTGCATCTGGCGCAATGAAACTTGCCGTGTAGCTGGATGCGGCCTCTGCGTTCTTGCGGTAAATCTCGGCGAAGTCTCCTACTCCCTCTGCGGCTATAACACGCTGGATGACCTTGAAGGAGAACTCAGAGCCTTTGCCGTATTCACTCTTGACTTCCAGGTATGTTCCCATCATGGCGAGCAGGTTTTGCACGATGTTCATTCCAAGGCCTGTTCCCTCGATGGTTCTGTTTCGCTTTTCTTCGATTCTCTGGAAAGCCGTGAACAGCTTGGATATGTCTTCGGCCTTTATTCCGATACCGGTATCCGTGACCTTTGCCCTGAGCATGACAAAGCGGTCGTTCCCGCTCTTGTCTCCGCCAAGTGCCGCAAAGCCCTCGCACTTCATGTCTTCTGCCGAAGGCTCTTCCCAGCCTATTTCCATTGTCACGCTGCCTTCGCGAGTATATTTGACCGCGTTGGTCAGTATGTTAAGGATGCACTGCTTTATACGCACCTCATCGCCGTAGAGTATGCGGGGGGTGGAAGGATTTACGATGACAGAGAGCTTGAGGCCTTTTTCTTCGGCGCGAGAGCTTATCATGTTCATCAAATCGTTTATCATGGAGCCAAGGTCATACTCTGCGTTTATCAGCTCCAGCTTGCCTGACTCTATTTTGGAGAAGTCCAGTATGTCGTTTATCAAGCTGAGCAGTGATCGGCCTGCGCTCTTTATGTCCGCCGCATATCTTATGATGTGGTCTTCGTCGCTTTCCCTCAGAATCATCTCGTCCAATCCCAGCACGGCATTGATAGGCGTTCGGATTTCGTGGCTCATCGATGACAGGAAAGATGTCTTTGCCTTGTTTGCGGCTTTTTCCACGCGGACGGCTTCCTTAAGATCCTGTTCCCTCTGTATGCTGTCTATGTAGTCGGAAAGCTGCACGGTGGTGGACTTGAGAGACTCATAAAGGTCTTGGATTTCATCACCCGTCCTGATGTCCAGGCGTGATATATCGTAGCTGTCTCCTTCAAATCCCCCTGTTTTTCCACCGATGGTGTTGCGGGTAAAATTCTTCATTCCAGTTGCCATCTGGCTGATAGGTGTGGCTATATGCGTGACAGCGAATGACCTTGTGATGAGTATGATAGGAACGGAGAAGTTGAGCATACTCAGCAGCATGGCAAAGTTTGTCTGGACAAGGGCATCTGTTATGAACATCTGTGAGATTGGGGAGCCTTCTGTAAGCCGGTCTGCGCTTTTGCTAAACAGGATAAAGGCAAAGACCATAGCTGCGTTGCACAGGATGAGGGCTTCTGCGACTATGAACATAGACACCTTGTCTTTTACTCCGGGGTGGAGTTTCTTTCTGCGGGGAACCTTGCTTTCTGCAAAGAACTGGCTGCCTATGAACAAGGAAAGGATTCTGTTAGGCAGATAGTTAAAGAAGACATGGCATATTCCCACAACCGCACAGGCATAGGGCGTAAAAGAAAAGTTTGCTGTAATGCTGTATGTCAGGCTTTTTCCTATTTGGTCTCCTATACCGTAGGCAAGGGAAACTAGGCTGAATGCCATGTCCAGGAGGATAGAAAAGAAGGGAACGGTGAGCAGGCTCTTGATCCAGCTCCTGTACCAGCCTTTTTTTACTGGAAAAACAGCAATGATTGCGCTTGTGAGGATTACGAACAAGCCGAATGTGGAGTTTATGTCCCAGTTTATAAAGGCCATCTTTATAAAAAGGATTAGTTCCATCAGGGATGCCGTAAGGGGGCCGCAAAAAGAGGAGAGAAGCATCGTAATGACCATTGCCCACGCCTTTTTTCCTGTGCTAAAGCTTGAGAAGTCTCCTATCTCCGAGAGCATTAAGTTGATGGCGGTCAGGGCGATGGCCAGGCAGACAAAGTTCACGATGAATCGCCTGTTTCTATTTCTGTCCATGAAGATATTGTTTATAATGCTCATTCTTTCCTCAATTATATTATAGCAGATGTCGGGCAAAAACGAAAGTCCCTTGAAACCTACTATAAGTAGGGGTATAATGAACCGCTGAGGAAACCAGGTTGGTTTCTGAACAGCTCTACAGGTGACGGAGGTGGCAATGATGCCGGGCGACCCATTCAGCTCATGCTATATTTCATCGGGAATTGTCAGGTTTGACGCGCAGATGCACTTTATCGCGGAAATAGACAAGATGACCCATGTCATCAGGCAGACTTTGCTTATAGACGGCAGCCGCAAGGAAAACGATGCGGAACATTCCTGGCATCTTGCGGTGATGGCACAGATTCTGGGTGAGTACGCGAAGGACAAGCCCGACATATCAAGGGCTGTGAAGATGGTCACGGTTCACGACTTGGTGGAGATTTATGCCGGTGACACTTATGCCTACGATGAGGAAGGGGCAAAGAGCAAGCTGGAAAGGGAGACAAAATCCGCCGACCGCCTGTTCGGGATGCTGCCCAAGGAGCAGGGGGACGAAATCCGTTCCCTTTGGGAAGAATTTGACAAGAAGGAAACAGCTGATGCCCGCTATGCAACCTGCATGGACTGCCTGCAACCCTTTTTCCATAACACCCTCACGGAAGGCAGGTCCTGGCTGGAGCACAAGACCAGGCGGTCACAGGTTGAAAAAAGAATTTCTGTGATACGTGACAATATGCCGGCCCTATGGCCTTGGGTTGTCAGCAATTTGGACAATGCCGTGCAGAAGGGCTGGCTTATAGACGGTTGAAAACGGCATTTCCCTAAAAACAGCATGAGGCGGGTTTTTATGGGAACCTCGAAAAATCGCTGCAACCCACAATGAAGTTTCAAGTGAAGCTGGTTTTTCGAGATGCCCTTATGGATGCCTTTTACTGGGAAGAAATCCAGTCGCGGATTTCCTCTATGCGGTGGCCGATGCACCAGGTGTATTCCCGGTTGCCTCCGTCTATGACCGTGTACTTGATTGTGCCTTTCTTCTTGGCCTGCTCTTTGGCGGCATTGGAGAATTCCTCCGGGCTGCAATCTACATTCCATGTGAACTTGTTTACGCGAACTCCACTTTCTTTCCACTGGGCAACGGCATTGTCCATAGCTTCACATGACTGGCTGTCATTGGAGGAGGTCATAATCCACATCTTCTGGTTTTCCAGTTTTTCCACATTCTCAATCCCATAAAGCGGTGAGATGGCAAACTGGGCGGCATAGAAAGTTGGATACTTCTGTGCAATCAGGAAGTTCGCGGAGGCTCCGTCCCCCTGCCCGATGGCGTAAATCTTGTCCCTGCTGGCCCTGGTGTTGGATATGGCTTTCCAGATGGCCCTGTAGATTACATCAAGGCCGTCAGTCCATTCTCCGTCCTTGACGAGTGGGCCGTATTTTTCCTCGGTGTACTTGGGGTACTGGATTGCAATTATGATGGACTTGTGCTTTTCCTGCTCGATATCGCTTGCCCAGACAGTGGCTCCCTCGCCCTGCAGTAGGCAGGATTTGCTTATGTTGGTGTTGGCCCTTGAGTCGGGGATGAAGACTATGACAGGGTAGTTCCAGTTCTCCGTGTAGTACAGCGGAAAGAAGATGCTGTAGTGGATTTCCATGCCTGTGTCGTCATCCTTGTATGTCTTGTCCGTGAACTCTTTCACAAGCTTTGGCTCGTTTATCTTCTTGCTGGTCACGGTGGCAGGGCCGGCGTAAACAGAGTTGCTCCCTGCGATGCCGACATCACCCTTTTGTATAATCTCGATATATCTTACAAACTGAGTTTCCGGGCTTAGCTCTTCTTCTTCATCTTTCTCAGGATACCACTGGTTGGAGCAGTCAAAGTTGAGCGTCACGTTCTTGCCGTCAACAGAAACAGACTCGATTGTTCGCCCGGCAACGGAATAGTCGTCCGCTGTTACCGTGGAAGGATCCAGCTTTTTCCTGTACTGGATGGTGGCTGACGAAACCTTGTAGCCGTCCTCATACATCTGGGCAGTGGCTTCCGCTACGGCAATTCCTTCTTTCGCCGGAATCTTCTTTGCTCCAGCGGCAAAGGCTCCTTCTAGCACCGCACATAGGAACAAGGATATACCCAGCAGTTTTACTGGCTTTTTCATAATGAACCCTCCATTATCATTTTATGCATTTATGATGAATCTATAATAAAGCAATTTAATCAAGCCAAGGCAACATCCAGCACCATCATAAGGGCAAAACCCACTGCAAAGCCGAGTGTGCAGATGTCGGTCTTTTCGTCACGGCTGGCCTCTGGCAAAAGCTCTTCCACCACGACATAGACCATCGCACCCGCGGCGAAAGCCAGAAGGTATGGCAAAAGGCCGGAAATAAAGCCTGTAAGCACTATCGTAAGTAGAGCGGCGACAGGCTCCACAATTCCTGAGAGCGCTCCATAGACAAATGACCTGAGCTTGCCGTTGCCTTCCGTGCGGAGGGGCATGGAAACGATAGCCCCCTCTGGAAAATTTTGTATTGCGATTCCCAGCGAAAGGGCCAGGGCTGCTTCAAAGCTTATGTTCGCGCTCCCTCCCAGCATGGCTGATGCAACGACACCGACGGCCATTCCTTCTGGTATATTGTGCAGTGTGACTGCGAAAATCAGCATGGCGGTTCTGGAAATCTTGCTCCTGGGGCCTTCGGGAGACTTTGCCATAGCGTGTAGGTGGGGTGTAATTTTGTCCAGCAGGAAAAGGAAGGTTATTCCAAGCGCAAAACCAATGAGCGCAGGGATAAACGCAAGTCTGCCCATTGACTTGGACTGTTCCATGCTGGGGATAAGCAGTGACCACACGGATGCTGCCACCATGACACCCGCCGCAAAACCTGCAAGGGCACGCTCCAGGCCGTCGTTCATTTCCCTCTTCATCAGAAGGACGCACGAGGCTCCCAAGGCCGTTCCCAGGAACGGCAGCAGCAACATCAAAACTATACCTGCCATAGCCTCATTATAATAGAAAGCAATGCCTTAGACAATCCTGTAGTCGCTCAGGTAGGCTTCGGCGGAAATCTCATCGTGAATTTTCTTTGTGACGGCGACCGAGGCTTCCCGGCTCTTCATCTCTGCGTAGCCATCCAAGGGGATTGCCGGCAGCATCTTTATCTCGTATACGTACAGGCCTGTCCTGCAGTAGGCGAGGGGGGCGGCGGGGCTTCCAAGTCCGTGCTTGTCGCTTCCTCCGATGTAAAGGGGCTGGATGGGGCTGGCACATTCCCGTGCGAGCCGGGCCGCCGTCCGCCGGTAGGGGTTCGTCCCCGAGCGCGGGGTCAGATGCCGTTCCGGGAAGATGATGATGTTCCCGCCAGCTGTGAGCGTGTCCTTGGCACCAAAGAGCAGGGCATCCCATGAGCCGGCTTCCGTGTAGGCATCCTTCATCAGGCTCAGCGGGAAGCGGGGCTTCGGGGGGATAACCAGGGAGACAGCGGGAACGAGGGAGAGCAGGATTGGCAAATCCAGGACGGAAGGGTGGTTGGCAACGACAATGCCGGACTTTAGGGATTTCAGTTTTTTACGGTCTTCGTCTGTGACCCTTAGCTTTATAAAGAAAATGGCACGGAGAAGGAGGGTAAAAATGCGGCAAAAGCCGGATATAAGTGCGCAGGATACCTTTTTTAGCAAGGCCTTCCTGCGGAACAGCAGTCTGGCCAACAGGAGGGAAGCCGAAAGCACGAGTGACAGGATGAGGAAGAACAGGCTGGCGAGCAGCTTGGCAAAAAGGCCGTAAGCATAGAGGAAGGGGTTCTTTATCTTGGGAAGTTTTTCTTTCTGCCGCCTGGCAAAGCCGATTTTCATCTTCTGCCTCCGTCAGTCCTCAAAGCGTCCGCTCCTCTGCTCCTCGTATATCCTGAGCCAGCTCTCGTAGCGCAGGTGGCTGATATGGCCGTCTTCCACGGCCTTCTTGACGGCACATCCGTCCTCGGCTATGTGGGAGCAGCTCATCCCAAACTCACACTTGCCCAGGAAGGGCTGGAATTCGCGGAAGTATAGGGCAAGGTTGTCGCATGTCACATCATGCAGAAGGAAACGCCTTACTCCAGGTGTGTCTATTATGTCCGCCCCAACCCCCTTGACCCCGCCGGTAAGTGCCTCATCCAGCTTTATGTGCATCAGCGAGCCTTTTGTCGTCGTATGGGTTCCCCGCCCGTATTTCTGGGACAGGCTGCCTGTCCTAAGTACGACGCTGTTGTCCAGCACGTTGATGATGGAGCTTTTGCCAACCCCGCTCTGCCCCACAAAGGCGGAAGTGTGGTCTTTGAGCAGGTCAGCCAGCTCCACCATGCCTTCGCCTGTCTTTGCGCTTATCTTGAGCACCTGGTAGCCTACCTTTTCCCAGGATTCCACCATCTCGGCAAAAAGCTCTTCCTTGGCAGCGGGCAAGTCGTACTTGTTGCAGACAATTACAGGCGTTATGTTCTCGTACTCAGCCTGTGCAAGCGCGCGGTCTATGAAGCGGGGGCGGAAAGGCGGCTCGTCGGGGGTTGTCACCAGTATGAGGTAGTCCAGGTTGGCGGCAAGCAGCTGGGGCAGGCGGCGCTTGATGTTCCAGCGGACAAACTCGTTGCGGCGTGGCTCCACTGAGAGAATCTGTGCCTTGCCGTCCTCCAATGTGTCATCGTCCAGGTTTACGATGTCGCCCGGTGCAAGCGGGTTGTAGTAGGGGCTGTCCGACTTGAGGACTTTACCCTTTATGGCACAGCTCCTCACAAGGCCGTCGTCGCACTCAGCGTCAAAAACGTTCTTCGTTCC
The DNA here is from genome assembly GCA_017453705.1 of Treponema sp. Classification (GTDB taxonomy): domain Bacteria; phylum Spirochaetota; class Spirochaetia; order Treponematales; family Treponemataceae; genus Treponema_D. The sequence goes on along the minus strand of JAFTEK010000300.1, from coordinate 3,833 downwards.
GTCTAAAATCCTAGCTCTCATATATATGTTCCCTTTTAGGATACATCATTTGGTGAGCTGGTGCAAGCATTTTGTCCGCATCCTGTCGTATCCGCATCCTGTCGTATCCGCATCCTGTCTGTGTCCGCCGGGCGCGGGGAGCGGGGACGGGGCAGGGGCGGGGAGCCGGGCAGACAGGGTAGGAGACGAGCAGGGCGGGGAGGGCGAATTTGACAGCGGGTGTGATATCTTATAGAATTGGTACCAGCTGGCGGAACTGAATAAACATAAGGAGGCAGACCATGGCTACATCAAGCATACACAAGGAATTCTCGCTGCATAACCGTGAAGAGGCGGATGCATTCATGAAGCTTTTTGAAGAGTCATTGCGCAATCCTCCCAAGCTGGAGAAGCCCGCCGCAGTCATGGCGACATTGGAACAGGACGAGGAATTCTTCAGTAAGTTAAGAAAGATCTATGGAAGTAACTCTTCTAAGTAAATTTCTGGATCAGCCGGATGGCGAATGGCTTTTCAGGTGCGTTGCGGACTCTTTTGCTTCTAAGAATAAAGATGTGGAATCATTCTTGAAGTCAAAGGCTGTGCAATCTTCCAAGCTCTCCACGTCATCGACTTATTTGGTGCGATCTACAGATGGGTTTGACCTGCTGGGCTATTTTACCCTTGCATTGAAGATGCTGACGATAAAGAGCTGCGTCTTGAGTTCGACGCAGGAAAAGACGATACGTCGTTTTGGCAGCTTCGATGCAGAGTCGGACAGCTACAAGCTTCCCGCCATTCTCCTTGCCCAGTTTGGGCGGAACTTCTGTGAGGCTTCTGCCTCGATAGACGGAAAGGAGCTTATGAATTCCGCATTGAAGTGCATAAAGACCATATTCTCCCTGTCGAGCGGCAAGACGGCGTTTCTTGAATGTGAGCCAAGCGAGAAGCTGATACGTTTTTATGAACGCTGTGGATTCTCGTTGCTTGGAAACAGCTCTTTTTCTAAGGATAAAAAGGAACTTGTCCAGATGTTCAGGTTCGTGTGACTACGTTCAGGTCAGCGAAGCTATGGCCAGGTTTGTCACCTTACGGGTAATCCTGTGCTCCAGTTCGTAGAACAGGATTCCCACCGGGACGCATATCGCAACGCTCACGAGGGCTTCAAGCCAAACGTCATGTCCCAGCCTGCCAGCGATGATTCCAGATATACTGCTGAAATATACCAGCTGCGTGAGGAAGATGTTGTAGGATGCCCTGCCTATCTCTTCCATGGGTGGCAATGACAGCTTCTTTTCCACAAGGAAGCCGAAAACAGGGACGATGAACAGCACAGGCAGCATTGATGTTCCCGTCCACCAGAAGAATATTTTCGGCTTGTAGTCCGTGTAGCGGAATAAGAGTATAAAGGCCAGTCCAAGCACGGAAAGACCCCACATCTTCCAGTTCATTTTTTTGAAGGCGAAATAAGCTCCGAACGCAAGGAGCATGAAGTACCTGAAAAGCAGGAGCCTATAGGTACCTTCTTGCACACCGAACGGGATTTTCAGAAGCTCAAAGAACAATGTAGCGGCGGTAACAATAATGACCCCCTTGAAAGAGAATTTCTTCACAAGGATATAGATTATGGGGAAAAGGAACATTATCTGCATCATCTCCGGGTAGTAATAGCTGCCGGGGCCGTATCCCCCTGAAAGGAATCCAAAGACGGCTGTTATGAAGAAATCTTTGACTTCCTTTAATCCAGACGACTTCCTTGTTAGAAAACGCCATGCCAATTCCAGCATGTACGCCGCAAAGAACGGAAGCGTGTATCGGATGGAATTCTTGAGCAGGTATTTCCTGCTGTAGGCTGAATCCAAGTCCTCAACCTTGTTTTTCACGAAGGATTTCGCATATACGTAACCTGACACGAGCATGAAGAACGGAACCGCCATGTCAATCCAGAACGGGAACAGTAACTTGCGCGTCTGTTCCCCGCTCCATTCCACATGGGTGAATACGACAGCAACGATGCAAAAGCCCTTCAGAACGTCAATGAACCTGTTTCTTCCCGACATATCCTCACCTAATTAATCAGCGTTTCCCTAGAGGTGTTGTTTGAATACCTTGTGTATTAAAATATGTCGTAGATTACACCTTTTGATGTTTAAATGCAACACTTTAGATAAAAAGATGTTTTGGTTTATCATTCAAAAATAGGCTCTTTTGAGAAAAAATGAAGACATGACCTCAGATGACATCCAGAAACGTCTTGGTGAGAATGTAAAGCGCATACGAAAAGAACAGAATCTGACCCAGTTCCAGCTGGCAGAAAAGGCTGACTTGTCGGAGGAGACGGTAAAGAACATAGAGCTGTCCCGGTGCTGGACCAGCGACAAGAACCTTGCAAAGCTCACTAAAGCGCTGGGTGTGGATATATGCCAGTTGTTTTTCCCAATAAACTCATCGTTCAACGAGGATTCAAAAGAAGCTGGGGTTATAAAAGCTGCGATTGCTGAGAATTTGCACCGTTATGTTGATACGGTTCTTGGCGAAATCATCGCAGGAAGGAAGGATGTCAGCGGGCAAAGAGGGGACGGTGCCGCCTGCCCGGAACCTGTGTGATTTTTTCCCCTTGGAAGTGAGACAAATGCCCCTTTTATGGAAAAAGGGTTTGAGCTTTAGATGGATTATATGGTAGAATAAGCGGACAAACGCGAGGCTGCCGGAGGCTTCGGTCCGGGCAGCTGACCGCAGACATTACAGGAAAGGTGCTGAGACACATGGACAATATGGAAAGAAACAGCGGCGTACTGCTGCACGTAACATCACTTCCCGGTACTCCGGGCATTGGAACAATCGGAAAACAAGCATACAAGTTCGTTGACTGGTTGCATGAGGCGGGTCAGACCCTCTGGCAGCTGCTGCCCCTGGGACCGACAGGCTACGGTGACAGCCCCTACGCGAGCTTCTCCACATTCGCGGGAAACCCCCTGCTCATAGACCTGGACGACCTTGTGGAGCGGGGCTGGGCGGACGCCAAGGACATTGTTCCCCCCGCATACATCAAGAGCAAGGGAAAGATTGACTATGGCTCGGTGGTCTGGTGGAAGATGCCGGTGCTTTACAAGTGCGCGGCCTTCTTCCTTGCCAACGCAAAGGCAGAGGACAGGGCGCGTTACGAGCAGTTCAAGCAGGAGCAGGCCTCATGGCTTGACGGTTTTGCCAGCTATACGAGCATAAAGAAATTCTATGACGCCAAGGCCTCAAAGGAAAAGCTTTTTGGCGAAAAGACCATGTGGAACCAGTTCTGGCCAAAGGATCTTGCCCGCCACGAGGATGCCGCCATTGCCCGCTGGAACGCTGAGCACGTCGATGACGTGGAACAGGTCAAGGCCGTGCAGTTCTTCTTCTGTGAGCAGTGGGGGGCTCTCAAGGAATATGCCAACGAGAAGGGGATTAAAATAATAGGCGACATCCCGATTTTTGTCGCCGCCGACTCCGCCGATGTGTGGGCCAACAGGCATATGTTCCAGTTTGACGATGAGACCCTGCTCCAGACCTGCTGCGCGGGCGTTCCGCCGGACTACTTCAGCGAGACAGGCCAGCTCTGGGGCAACCCCCTCTACGACTGGGACGAGATGAAGAAGGACGGCTACTCATGGTGGGTCGCCCGCATACGCAACATGCTGCGGCTGGTGGACATACTCAGGATAGACCACTTCCGGGGCTTCGAGGCCTACTGGAAGGTTCCCTACGGCTCTCCCAACGCGATAAAGGGCGAGTGGATAAAAGGGCCGGGCAAGGATTTGTTCGACACGATAAAAGAAAAGCTCGGCGAGCTTCCGATTATAGCGGAGAACCTCGGGGTCAT
>JAFTEK010000299.1 GCA_017453705.1 Treponema sp. | reverse complement strand
TGTTCCAGATAAGCTTGGGTGCAAGGAAGAGTAGCTGTCTTTTCATCTCGCCCTCCGTGTACTGATCCTTGCCGTTGTTATATCGTATGGAGCCTGATACTCCGGCGATGAGAAGAGGTGTGCTCTTGCCGTTAGGAAGCTTGAAGGACAAAGATTTGACAGACAGGCTCTTGTTGCTCACGTAGTCACCTCCGTGGGCATGGCTCATTGTTGGGTCTCCGAATGGTGCTCCCGGTGTCGGCTCAGCCTTGCCACCCCTCCTGTAGTAGTCGAATTCTGCAAGGTCATGGTTTCCAAACACAAAGTAGGTCGGCTTGCCGAGGGCAGTCACGATGAAGTCCACGTAGTCCATCGGGAGGTCTCCCGCACAGAAGATGGCATCCACATCATCGTAGCGTTCCTTGATAACCGTGGAGTAAATTAGGGGGTCAATCTGGTCTGAGACGCACAAAAACCGCATCTTGCTATATTCCAGCCCTGGTGAGTATGCTTTCCACCATCTCTTTTCCTGCCAGGACTATGGGGCGGTTTTCTGCAAAGTTCACGGCCTCGATTTCGAATCCGGCGGAGGAGAAAATGACGGCCTTGTAGTATTTCTTTTCCTTTATTACGTCAGCGACTTTCTGCACTGCGGCTTCCTCTATCGGCTTGCTGGTCCTGTAGAACTGAACCAGCCATATCTGCTTGCGGGCGTTCTTCCAGCTTTCCGAGGATTCCTCCGTGGCCAGCATCAAGCAGCCGTACTTGGTACTCTCTATGTTCATCGAGACCAAGTTGAAGCCTGTCTTTGCAGCTTTCTTTGCAATCTCAAGAAAGCCCTGAGGCGTGGCCGTCAAGTATTCCTTCATGCTGTCGTTTGTCTGCACATCCTTGTACTGGTTCATTTTTGTTGGAACATCTCGGAACTTGGGGTTTTTCTTGGAAATCTCCGTCCACTGCTCAAGAGCTTCTTCGATTTTATGGTTCTTCTCGTAGCAGTCAGCGAGGAAATATCGGGCATAGAGGGTTTCCTGGCTGCTATCATTCTTTGCGTTGCGCACGGCATTTTCGAATTCCGCCGTCGCCTTGTCCAGCTGACCCGCAAGCATATAGCAGTTTCCTTTTTCTATCTGCGCCCTCTGCCTGAACTCCGGATCCCTCTGTCCTTTTTCGAAGGCCTTGACAGCTCCCGGATAGTCGCTGGTTTCCTTTAGTATCTTGCCCAGATAATAGTAATTTGACGGTGCTTCTGGGGCGAGCTTTATCGCAGTGTCTATAGCCTTCTTAGCATCGGCGAACTGCTTGGTGTGGACATAGAGGTTTGACAGGGCAGCGTATGCCTTGGCATTGCGGGGTGCCAGTTGAATGACCTTTTGGTAAGAACCCATGGCGGCTGCATGGTCGTTATTCTCCTCAAAAAGCCTTCCTGCTTCCAGGTAGTTATCGGGGTTCTTTGGATCCTGCTTTGTCAAGAGCAGGTATTCCTTTAGCGCGTTATCGTTTTCGTTGTACTTGGCATATAGCTTGGCAAGCTGTCTTCTGAAGGAAACCTCCGGGATGGAGCCGTCAAAGACCATGTGCTTGGCTACGGATTTGAATTCCATGAAGGCAAGCTCGCTCTTGTTCTCCGCCATGTAAGCCTCTCCAAGCCAGTAATGTGCAACGTAGTCCTGGGGATCTTTCGTGAGTATGGCCTTGGCGACCTTCTGTGCCTGCTGAGCCTTGCCCATCTTAATTAATTTCTGAATACTGCCGATTTTCTTAGGTGTGAGGAATGTATTGAATATGAGGAAACATACAATGACCAATATTGCGATGACCACAGCGAATGCAATCACTGTCACTATGTTATTGTCCATAAATAGCAAAAACCACCTTGATGATTTGTCTTGATTTTGGCTGTTACCCCAAAAGACTAAATTACTTTAGTAAATAGCTGTTGAAAGATTAACTTTTTTATGAGAATATGTCAATGATTACGGAGGCGGTGCGATGGTGCGGGTTGGTTTGAGAAGGTTTGTTTTGCTTCCTTTGGCAATGGCTGTTTGTCTTGTCGCAGGGGCTCAGTCTTCTGCCTTTTCTAGCGGGGAGGAGCTTTTTAGGACTGGCAAATTCGCAGAGGCTGTTCCCCTTCTGGAGCAGGCCGTGGCCTCCGGTGAGAACCCCAAGGCTTATGTCTATCTAGCGCTCTGCTACCAGCAGCAGAAGGAATATGAGAAGGGGCTGGCTGTGCTTGAGCGTGGGATGGACGCGCCGGGCACAAACAAGAAGCTGTTGGCTTTTGATGCGGGCAATATAGCCTTTGCGATGGGGAATTACTCCGAGGCCGATAAGTGGTATTCCATAGCCATTGCCGCGGACTCTTCGTATGCCGCGCCGGTGCTAAACAGGGCCAACACCAGGCTTAAGGCCGGCAGATATGCGGAAAGCAAGGCGGATTATGTGAACTATCTGGATCTGGAGCCTGAGACTCCGCAGGGAAACGCTATAAAGACGATAATAAGCATGCTCACCCAGCAGATGGAGAACGAGGAGAAGGCTGAGGCTATACGTGTGGAGCAGGAGCGTAAGCAGAAGGAAGAGGAGAAGCGGGTGGCGGCTGAGAGGGCCAGGCTTGAGCAGGAGGAGGCGGCCCGCCGTAAGAAGCTTTTGGAGGACGTGGCCTCGTCCCTGCAGGATGCCGCGTCAGAGAATATGTCCGCCGGTGCCGAGGGCACGGTTGACTACGGATACGAGTCGGAGCTGGAGTAACGCTATCGGGAGGGGATATGACAAACGATGTTAATAAGCCGGAAGAATCCTATCTAATGAAATTTGCCCGCATCGCGGAGGAAAAGCGTACATCTGATTTGCCGTCAGCTTATGACCTGAAGCCGGAGCCGGAACCGGCTGAGACTGATATCTCTTCTCAGTTATCATCCAGCCAGTCCGCGCGTGAATGGCTCGCAAGCCTTTCAGCCAACAATTCTGCCTCCGCCGGATACAAGGCAGAGGAGCCCGCTCCCAAGAAGGCGGCTGAAGTCTCTGCCTCTGTTCAGGAGACAAAGGTGGCTTCTTCCTCAGTCTCCAGCACAAGCTCAATCTCAAGTGAAAGTCCTTTTACTGCTAATGCCGGGAGGGATGGGTATGATGAGAAAAAAAAGAGGTCTCCTGTCTGGCTCTTTGTCCTTCTGGCTTTGCTTCTGGGGCTTGGAGGTGTGGCAGGGGGCGTTTTTCTTGCAAGGAATATTTCTTCTTCTGCCGGGCAGTCAAGGCTTAGCCCTGGGGAGCTTGCAAAAAAAAGGGAGAATACACTTAAGCTTGTCCAGAAATATATAGAAGCAGGTCTGTATGACAAGGCTCTGTCACTTTTGAATGACCTCATGATTGATGACCCCGGTGACGAGGCAGTCTCATCCATATTTGACCAGGTGGCTTCATTGAGCAGGCAGTCCATGGCCTTAGGGGGCACGTCAGGCTTCTATGATGAGCAGGGCAACTTTCATCCTGCCTCCATAGGTCCTGGCGGTGAGACAGGATTCTATGACTCGGAGGGGAACTTCCACGCTGTTACGACAGGGCCTGGCGGTAAGAAGGGTTATTATGATTCTGAGGGGAATTTCCATGAGATGAGCAGTGCGACTTCCTACGCCGGAGCAGGGCAGGGGGCTTATCCAGGGGCAGCTGGCGGTGGAACTGCAGGTTTCTATGACGCGCAGGGAAATTACCACCCCGTAGCTGTAGGTCCCGACGGAACTGTCGGTTATTATGGTTCAGACGGGAAATTCCATTCTGCTAATGAACCTGGCGTAAAGGCTGTTCCCGCATCAGGAGCCGCCGGTCTTGCTGGGACAGGCGGAACCGCAGGCTTCTATGATGCACAGGGCAACTACCATCCTGCGGCTGTCGGCCCTGACGGAAGCGTGGGCTACTACGACTCCACTGGCAAATTCCATTCGGCGGGCGAACCTGGCGTGACCGCCGTTCCTGCCGCAGGAGCAGCAGGACTTGCGGGCATGAATGGTGCTGACTCTTCATCTTCCATGTCGGACGCGATGCAGGCAACTATAGACGCATTGAAGGGGGAGCTTGCCCGCCAGACCGAGGAGAGCGTCAGGACAAATCAGGCTCTCCGAGATGAGCTTGCCCGCCAGACCGCCGAGAGCGCAAAAAGCAACCAGGCTCTCATGGATGAGCTGGCAAAACAGACGGCAGAAAGTGCAAAGAGCAATCAGGCTCTCCGAGATGAGCTTGCCCGCCAGAATGCGGAGAATGCCAAGAGCACCCAGGCTCTCAAGGATCAGCTGGCAAAGCAGACTGAGGAGAACCGCAAGAACGTACAGGCTATGAATGACCTTGTGCGTGCCCAGAAGGAGGCTGAGGAAGCCCGCCGTGCCGCCGAGGCGGAGGAGAAGCAGAGGCAGGAGGCCGAGGCCAAGCAGAGGGCCGCTGAGGAGAAGAAGCGTAAGGAAGAGGAAGCTCGTAAGGCTGCTGAGAGTGCGGCTGCGGCTAAGCTCATAAAGGACATCAACGATGAGATAGCAAAAGGCAAGGCCGCACTTAACTCAGGCGATGTGGATGAGGCTATGAAGCACTTTGCCAAGGCCAAGTCCATGCTTCCGGCTAATGACAAGGAATTCTATGCTGACAAGATGGGTGAGATGAGTTCCGCCCTATACGATGCCTCGCAGAATACACAGGATTCTGCACAGAAGAAGAAGCTTATGCAGCAGGCTCTGGGTTATGCCAATGATTCCCTTGCCAAGGATTCGTCCAATCCTGAGTCTCATTACATAAAGGCGATGGATGCCTTTGATTCCAAGAACTGGGCAGCCGCCGAAGCGGAGCTTAAGAAAGCTGTTGCAGCTGATCCTACCAACCCAAATTACTAGTATCAGCTGGGACGGACTCAGGCACAGCAAAAAAAGTACGAGGCTGCAAGTTCTTCTTTTACGTCCGCAGTCAAGTATAACCCGTCGTTTGCAGCCGCCCAGTACAACTTGGGCTTCGTCAACGAAAGACTGAACCGGACTCAGCAGGCTCTGGCGGCATACCGAAAGGCTTTCCAGATAGACTCCAATTACGAGAGGGCGTATCTGGCGGCCGCGAGAATCCTTGTCAGGCAGAACGATTTTAATGGGGCGGCCGACCTGTTCAAGCAGGCCATACGCATCAATCCCTCCTCCTCACAGAACTATCAGGAGCTTGGCTCTGTCTATTCGTCGGCTGGCAACTACACCGCCGCCGAGGAGAGCTTCAAGAAGGCACTGGCCTACATGGATCCTGCCAAGAAGGATCCTGTGACATATTACAACCTGTCCACTGTCATGTATGCGCAGGGCAAGAAGGACAGCGCGCTCTCTTATGCCAAGCAGGCATACGACAACAAAGGTGGGGCTGTCCAGCAGGTGCAGACCAACATAACCTACAACTATGCCCTCATGTGCGAGCAGACCTGGGACAAGACCAAGGCACTCACCCTCTACAAGGAAGTCCTTGCGGCCGACCCCAAGAACGTAAAGGCTCTGACCAACATCGGCGCACTCAGCCTGGAGACGGGAGATGCGGACTCCGCGCTGACTTTCCTGCAGAAGGCCTATTCGCTTGAGAGCAGTAACTTCGAGGTCAACAACAATCTTGGCAACGCATACAGGCAGAAGGCGGACTATGACAATGCGGTGAAATATTACCAGACCGCGCTGAAAATCAGCCCAAAGGACAACACCGTCCGCGAGAACCTTGCAAAGGCCTATGCGTCCGCAGGCAACTATGACAAGGCCAAATCGACCTATCAGGATGTCATAGCCGCCGACAAGAACAACTGGGATGCCTACTTTGAGCTTGCAAAGGTCTGCATTACGCTCAAGGACACGAATGCCGCCAAGGACTATCTGGGCTACCTGCAGAAGAAGAACCCCGACTACAAAAGCTCGGAGGTCAAGCAGCTGCTCTCATCCCTGTGATGTTCCGGGTACACAGACCACCAGCCCTTGTTTTTGCC